>JANYFV010000464.1 GCA_025359635.1 Undibacterium sp.
GATATATCTTTTTACTTGAAAAGACCCCCACAACCACATTGATTCGCTCTCTATTGCTAGTAAGGACGCTGTATTCAAAAATGTTATGTGTTGAAATAGCGATCATTGCGGTTTAACGTTCAAAGCAACTGACTGCCGGGTTAGGTCGAATGGCTTTCAATTTCTTCTCTCACCACAGCAGGAACGTTTTCCCAGGCCGCATTTTTAGAAAGGGTTAGCTCCAAGTTCATTTCTGATCTTGTCACATTCAATATATGACCGAACCATTTTGCGTACTCATCATCCTTCGGAGAAAACCGAAACAAATGCATTTCGTTGTCCCAATAAACACCTGCAGCAGCTCGGTATACATATTGATACGAAGGACTTCCGTTGCCACGAATCCTAAGAACGAGATCCCCAGTTTCGGCAATTTCGACAACATCAATGGTTTCACTGATCATGGACTGGACCACCCAACGTGTTGAATTCAGCCGCGCCGTACGGCGTCGGCTGGAATGTATGGTTGGGCCATTTTATCGGCCAATGCGTGTTTGAGACGAGGTACAGTGTTGAATTCGGGTCCAGACTCTGGCGGCTGATCATGCCGAAATTCTGCCTGGTCAAAAGCCAAAAATACGTTCATCGAAAATTCTGAAAGACCAACATCGTCAGTGCCGTGGGCCCACGCAAATAGGCAGTTCACCGCCAAATCTCCATCATCCCAAGAGATGTCACCTTTCAGGTAGCCCTCAGCGATCTCCTTAGAAAGCGCGTCGCACAAGCTAGGCAAGCCAATGCCCAATGTCGCGCATGCAGCGTCCAGCTCAGCGGTTTCAATCCGTTCGTCCATCGCAATTTCGATGAGTCGCCGTGCGTTCATTTAACTAGCCCAACTTTGTTTTAGGGAGACAGGTTTGCTACATACAATCGCCACCTGTCTGCCCAACATGGCGCCGCAAATTTCTCTACATTGGCTCACAGTTTTCTGGTCCGACTTAAATATCATTTCTTATCCAGTATTAACATTCGGCGAAAAGCAGCACAGCTCTTTATCTGATTCTACCAACTAAATTAACAGAATAGAAATCCATTTCGAATGTCATCGCCCAGCGCTGTTCATTAACATTCCCTTAAGCGCACTTTATAGCTCGACAAAAGCAATTGAAAAATATTCGTAGCTATTGAGCTGTGATGAAGCGACGACTCTTTGAGCAAAACTAAACCCATTAACCTCATTCCGGACTTGAACCGGCATCCAGAATTCAGCTTTAAGCCTGTGAAACTCGATTCCGGATCAAGTCCGGAATGGCAACTCAAGCGATTTTATTTAACTCAAACTGTTCTTATTATAGAGGCTGAATAGTCACAAATATTCGAACATTTTTTGGCATTGTAAGCTGATTATTTCACTGGCTGAGTCAAAGAATTTTCACTAATTGGCAGCTTTCATTTTCCGCATCACACTACGTCTATTGAGAACGGTCGATTCCAAAGTAAATATTATTTGCACTTTCGCACAAGTGTGCTAAAGTACATCCATGCAAGCAATTACAGAAAAAAGCGAACTCACCCGTGCCGCCATTGTTGGTGCGGGGCTCGATGTCGCTGCCGAACTTGGTCTTGAAGCGCTGACGCTACAGGCGGTGGCTGATCGGATTCATATGTCCAAGAGCGGGGTTTTTTCTCGCATAGGATCGCGTGAGGCTTTGCAAAAAGCGGTGGTTGAAGAATATGGCAGGCGCTTTCATGCCGATGTTTTTGCCCCGGCTTTGCAACTACCCAAGGGCTTGCCGAGACTCAAAGAAGTGATGCGGCGCTGGCTTGCGCATATGCGCGATGTCGAAGTCCATACCGGTTGCATTTACACCGCCGGGGCGTTTGAACTCGACGATAAAGAATGCGAATTGCGCGAAGTTTTGCTGGCCGCCGTATTGCATTGGCGCGCCATGCTGCACCGAACCGTGACACAGGCGATACAGGCGGGGCATCTGAAAGCGGACACCGATGCCAAGCAGTTGGTAAGCGAGCTTAATAGCCTGGCGATAGGCCTGTTGCACGATGTACGCTTTTTGCGCGACAGGGCTGCACCAGATCGGGCAGTGGCGTCTTTTGAGCGCCTGATTCGAAGTTACCAAACCTAATATTTATGTCTTGAGCTGCTTGTTTATTTACTTAATTCAATTTCGCACGATTGTGCGAAGAAAGGCGAATATGTTGATTTCTTTATTCACTTTAACGCTGGTCTTAGTCATATGGCGGATCGTGCCTATGCTTGATTTTTTATCCGGCATCCCGAGCAGTAACGATCACTGGCTGTACTTCTAAACTCCAAACTTTCTAAACTCCGAAAGAAAAAAATGACCCGCTCCACGATACAAGCCACCACCGCCTACTACGAAAAAAACCCTTTCACCCAACTGCTGCGCTGGGCACTGGCTACCACTGAAACTTTGTGGCCGCGTCTGGCGATACGTTCTGCCGCGCGCCTGTTCGTCACACCTTTACCGCATAAGTTATCGCACGCTCGTCGACACTGGGACACTAGTTGGGCCTTGGAATCATGGTCGTATGAAAACGCCAGCATCACGCTGTATGCAGATCACTCGGCAGCGTCAGGCCCATACGTGCTGCTGGTGCATGGCTGGGGCGGCCATGCTGCGCAGATGCTGCCGCTGGCAAACACCATGCGCGCGCAGGGCTTGCGGCCTATCCTGATCGAGCTGCCGGCGCATGGGCGCAGCAAGGGCACACAAAGCAACCTGCCGCAATTTGCCCGCGCTATCGAATACGTCGCGGCCAGATTGACGCAAGATGGCAAAGCCCTGCACGCGGTGGTTGCGCACTCGCTGGCAGCCAACGCCAGTGCCTACGCCGCCAGCCGCGGGCTGGCCACGCCACGTCTGGTGCTGATCGCACCGCCTGCCTCTCCTTTTGAATACACCAAGTTATTTGCCAAGGTTTTCAGACTCAGCGAATTCACCCGCGCTGCCATGCAAAAACAGATCGAGGCAAGTGAAGGCATTTTAATGCGCCAATTTGAACCAGATGCGGTCGGCCCGCGCATTGCGCAATCGGTATTGGTGGTGCACGACAGCAAAGACAGCATCAACCCGTTTGCCGACGGGCTGGCGTATCAACAGGCGATCGCCGGCGCCAGAATGCTACGGACCGAAGGTCTGGGCCACCGGCACATACTTAAGGATGAAAATACCGTCCGGCAGATCGTGGATTTTGTCGCGAATAAGTTGTAGTTTTGTTCGGACAATATTTGAGACTATAAGTAATTAGAAGCTCGAGCCACCACTATTTTCGTCATTCCCGCGCAGGCAGAAATCTAGAATCTAACTCGTGCAAAGCACGCCAATATTGACGCTGCGCGTAATAGATGGGCTAGATCCCCGCCTGCGCGGGAATGACCTTAATGAGCTTTTAGGGTGACTGTTCAGCCTCTATGAAACAACCATTCTTAAAATACGAAAACTTTCATTAACCGGCATGACAATAACGAGGATATTTGATATCGTCATCATAGCGACTGAATAGCCACCCATTTTATTCACTAAGTTTTAACAGCTAAGGAAATCGCATGATGTTTAGCAAAGCCATAGTCCGTCTCCCG
>JANYFV010000469.1 GCA_025359635.1 Undibacterium sp.
ACCGTATCCATCCGCCACAGATTTATTGGCATCGCCTCTTAAGTCAACAAATTTCGGCAAAGCAGTCGCCGCCAAAATTCCTAAAATAACGATCACCATCACCAATTCAATGAGAGTAAAGCCTGATTGCTGTTTGTTTAATTGTTTCATTTTCATCTCCTGTAAATCGCACATCTTTATAAAAAATTTTTACCAACCTAGCAATTGAGGGAAGTTACACCAGCGTTGCTATACGTAGGTGCGCCGCCCACGGCTGGCACTGTATATGTTACGGCACATGCTGCATGGGAAGCATCCGGTGTTACGGTAAATACGGTTGCTGTACTGGCAATTGTAAAATCGGAAAACGACACGCCTGCAGAATCAGCGAAGCCAGCAGCATGCCCTATCGAAACATTCGTGCTTTGCGGATAGCCGTTTGCCATCGTAATGACAGACCCTTCCATCGCTACTGACGCACCCGCTGCTAACTGCTGTGTTAATTGTATTGAATGCGACAACACCGCCGCAGCCTTGATTGAGCCTAGTGCACCATTCATTTTTGCCATACGCGCATCAGTTTGCAAGGCAGCAAATCGAGGCAACGCAAACGCAGACAAGATACCAAGTATCGTGATGACCACGATCAATTCAATTAGCGTAAAACCAGATTGATTCATATTGTTCGTTTTTTTTTCTTTCATCATTGGCTCCAGATCCGATTATCAAAGTTATCGCACTTATTTGCAGTATCAAAAATTTAACAGAGTATTAATAATACCAATTCTTCCTCCCCATACTACCAAACATTCAACTTAAATTCCATTGCGCAACATAAAATGACAATTTCCGACACATTTGAGACACTTTTGTACAAGTCCGCGTTAGCAATTTACTTTCTCAAAGCGACTTTACCAAGATCCCAAATCGGCAAGAATATACCCAACGCAAGTATCAATACCAGCACACCCAAGCCAACGATCAAAATTGGTTCAATGTTTGCGGACAGTGTTTTTAACTCGTATTCGACTTCATGCTCATACATACCTGCAATTTCATCCATTAAATCATCGATTGCGCCAGTCTCTTCACCGACTGCAATCATCTGCAAAACCACCGGTGTAAACACACCAGCGACCGAGGCAGTGCGTAAAATGCTTTCGCCACGCTCTACACCGTCGCGCATTTGATCGATCCGACTCGCTATATAGGAATTATCGACCGTTTGTGACACAACATTAAGCGCTTGCACAATTGGTACGCCACTTTTACTTGAAAGGGCAAAACTGCGCGCAAACCGAGCGAGCGTTCCTTTGAGAATAATACGGCCAACAATGGGGAATCGCAGCTTTGCCCTATCCCAAACAAACTTGCCATTTTCTGTCGCGATAAACATACGAAATCCAGCTGTAGCGGCAATCAAAGTCACCAGAATCAACGGCCAATATTCGATCGCGAAATTCGAAGTCGCGATCAAAATCCTTGTCATCAAAGGCAATTCGGCATTAAACCCGGCAAACACCTTAGCAAAAGCAGGAATAACAAAAATATTAATGACCGCCATGGCAATTACCATCGCTGCCATAACAAACATCGGATAACGTAATGCTGTCTTTACCCTTTCGTGCATGTCTCTTTCAAATTCGAGATGTGCATATAGCCGCAGAAAAATATGCTCAAGTTGGCCAGTCATCTCGCCGACTTTGACCATGCTGACGTAAAACGATGAAAATACATTGGGATGGCGCCTTAGCGCAGCAGAGAGTTCGCGACCGGAATCGAGTGATTCGCGCAGATCTTGAATCAGTTTGGCAAATGCCTTATTGATCGCTGATTCTTGCAATCCGGCCAAGCCGCGCATTATTGGCACGCCAGATTTGAGCAATGTATACAACTGGCGGCTAAACAATTGCACATCGATAGGCATAACTTTCTCTTCTGTTAACTTCGCCCACCAAGATTCACTATCACCGCCAGGTTTACTGGTGGCGTCGATTTGAATTGGTGTAATGCCAGTATTAAAGAGTTGCGTCGCTACTCCACTACTATCTACGCTCTCAAGCACACCCTCTACCAATTCACCGCGTGCATTTCTCGCTTTATAGGCAAAAAATGGCATGTTATTCCTCTATCTGGTTATTGATGCGCATGGCTTCACCCACAGTGGTCAAACCGGCCACCACTAGATCGACCACATATTTTCGTAATGTATGGCCTGCCATTTGCTGTTTTGCGACTCTGATAAAATTGGCCGGGTCGTCATGATGCGCAGCTTCAACTACTGCGGCAGTCATCTCCAGCAATTCGTAGACACCGATACGCCCTCTAAAACCGGTGCCGTTGCAATGACCACAGCCTCTACCTGCCTGGTATTGATGCTGATCTACTGTGTCACCCAACTCTGCCGACAACCATTCCTTTTCAGTTGGAAGTATTGGCTCAGGCTGACGGCAACTTTCACAAACAAGGCGAACTAAACGCTGCGCCAAGACCGCTTGCAAGGAGCTACCGACCATGTAGCGCGGCACACCCATATCAAGTAATCGAATTGGCGTACTGACTGCATCGTTGGTATGCAAAGTGGACAACACCAAATGCCCTGTCATTGCGGCACGCATACCAATTTGTGCGGTCTCTTGATCACGCATTTCACCGACCAATAAGACATCAGGATCTTGTCGCAATGCTGACCGCAGGACCTTGGCAAAACTCAGATCAATTTTCTCATTCACCTGAACCTGATTAATACCAGGAAGACGGTATTCGACCGGGTCTTCAACAGTAATCAGTTTTTTCTCTTGCGTATTAAGCTCAGACAGAGCGCCATACAACGTCGTGGTCTTACCGCTACCGGTTGGGCCTGTTACCAATACCAAACCATTTGGCCGTTTGATAATGTTACGGAAGCGTTCAAGCATGGCTTTTGGCATGCCGATACGATCAAGATTAAGGATGCCGCCGCTTTGATTCAATAAGCGCATCACCAAAGATTCGCCATATTGCGTTGGCATCGTGGAAATACGTACATCGATCTGTTGCTGCCTTACCTTTATCGCAAAACGACCATCTTGCGGCAGTCGCTTTTCCGAAATATCCATGTCAGAAATGAGTTTTAGACGTAGCGCAAGGGAGGTCGCAATTTTAATATCGGCTTCAGTTTGCAGGTGTAAAACGCCATCGATACGGAAACGAATTTGCAGACGTTTCTCTTGCGGCTCTATGTGGATATCCGACGCCCTCACTTGCGTGGCATCATCAAACACAGATTGCAATAGTTTAACGACTGGCGCGTCTTCCATACCAGGTGTAACACCGAGAGCACCAAAATCGATATTACTATCGCCGAGCTCTTGTTCAAGTTCACGCGCGAGCCCGCTAATTTCATCGGTGCGACGATACACATTGTCGATGGTCGCCAGCAATTCTGTTTCATTCACAACCGCAAGCAGAATGTTATTTTTAACTATGCGGCTAATTTCATCGTAGGCGAAAAGATCGGTAGGATCTGCCATGCCGACCAATAAGGAATCCCCTTTATCTTCTAGTATAATCGCCCTGAAGCGTCTGGCCTGCATCTCTGGCAACATGCGAACGGCGTTAGAATTGACATTGAACTGCTTGAGGTTGATATAGGCAATATTGAGCTGTTTTGCCAATGCCCCAGAAATTTGCTCTTCGGTGACATAGCCGTTTTCAATAAACAGGCGCCCGAGCTTACGACCCGTACGTTTTTGCTCAGTCAGAGCGAATTGCAACTGTTCTTCCGACATCAGTTTCTGTTGCAATAGTATTTCGCCTAAACGAATCTTCTCTGGTCTTGCCATTCATTTCCCCTGTAATTCGACCAACTATACCAAGTCCAAGACAAGATTAACAGTTATTCAAGGTCTGCCAACACCTTGATGTGCGCTACAACACTTCGTCCGAGGGATGATAAGTCGTAGCCACCCTCTAGGCAACTCACGATGCGCCCTTGCGCATACACTCTCGCGACATCTTTGATTTGTTGAGTGATCCATGCATAATCGGCCTCAACCAAGCCCATTTGCCCCATCTCATCTTCACGGTGCGCGTCAAAGCCCGCTGAGATAAAGATCATTTCCGGTCGTTGTTGGTGAAGCGCAGGTAACCATTTTTCGAGAACCAATTGACGAACCACCCCGCCGCTACTATGCGCTGGCACGGGCAGATTAATCATATTGGCAGCCGGATGTTCAGTACCGGAGTAGGGATAAAAAGGATGTTGAAAAAAACTCACCATCAGTACCCGCGGATCATTGCGAAAACTCTCCTCTGTTCCGTTTCCATGATGTACATCAAAATCGACTACTGCCACTCGTTGCAAACCCCGCACTTCCAATGCATGCTTGGCAGCGATCGCGACATTATTGAACATACAAAAACCCATCGCTTCAAGTGGAGTGGCATGATGACCTGGTGGGCGTATCGAGCAAAAAGCATTTTCTATTTCACCATCGATAACTGCGTCAGTGGCGGCAATCGCCGCACCTGCGGCATGCAATGCCGCGCGCCAGGTATAAGGATTGAGCGTGGTATCAGCATCCAAGGGAAAGTAATTATCTTCAGCATCAACACGCGGACAGTTCTCGCGAATTCGTGCGATTGCATCCAAACTATGCACCCGAGCCAAATCACTTTCTTGCGCAACCGGTGCCTCGCGATGATCGAGTAAATTAGAAATGCGACTGGCGATCAGTTGATCTTCAATGGCCTGCAAGCGGGTGGGAGATTCTGGATGCCATGAGCCCATTTCATGGCGAGCGCAATCAGCATGGGTGTAAAACGCGGTAGTCATCTATATTTGTATGTGTATTTGTAAGTGCTTATATTGGGGTTCAACTAGCTCCAAGTCTCAGTTTCAACCAATTTCACCGATTTTGCAAATTTGCCTTTACAACTTTCGAAACAAAAAACAAATTTGATCGAATCGGTTTACACTTCGAACATTCATTTCATGAGGCAATCCTATGTTTTCGAAAGTTCACGATGTCGCCAAACAAGTTAGTCAAATTATTATCGGTAAGGATAAGCAAATCAGGCAGGCCCTGGTTTGTTTAATCGCCGGTGGACATTTACTGATCGAAGACGTACCCGGAGTTGGCAAGACCACGCTGGCACATGCGCTGGCGATTGCACTTGGTTTGAAATTTAATCGCTTGCAATTTACCAGCGATCTCTTGCCTGCCGACGTGGTTGGAATTTCAATTTTTGATCGAGAGAAAAGTCAATTTGTTTTTCACCCAGGCCCGATATTTACCCAGGTTTTGCTGGCCGATGAAATTAATCGCGCCACGCCAAAAACCCAATCGGCCTTGCTCGAGGCGATGGAAGAACATCAGGTCACCGCCGAAGGGCAAACCCGCCAGCTGCCCGATCCCTTCTTTGTTATCGCGACGCAAAACCCGACGCATCAAGTTGGCACCTTTGCACTGCCTGAATCGCAACTAGACCGGTTTTTAATGTGCTTATCACTCGGTTATCCCGATGCCGCAGCAGAACGCGCCTTGTTACTGGGCGAAGATAGACGCAGCTTGTTAAAGGCAATGACACCTGTCATGCAGCCGCAACAATTACTTCAGGCGCAGCAAGCCTTACGGCAAATTCATACTTCGCCAGCACTGGTTGATTACGTGCAAGCGCTGGCGCACGCCACCCGTCAAGGCGATCTGTTTGCCGAAGGTATGAGCCCACGAGCCGCTATCGCGTTATTGCAAGCGGCACGCGCCTGGGCGGCGCTGGAAGGACGCGATCACGTGATACCTGAAGATGTTCAGGCGGTATTGATACCAGTCATTGCGCATCGATTGCGCCCTTTAAAATCAGTCAGCGGCAAAGTCAGTGCGAGCAGCGAGTTGCTGGCGCAGTTGATGTTGAGAGTGGCGGTTTAAAAATATTTCAAACGATCAATGAGCATCTTCACCCCCTTGCAAAAAAAATTCCGTCAGCTAGTTTTCCTGGAACACCGTCCAGAAAGCGGCGAAGTTTTTCTTAAACAGCGACGAGTATTTACCGTACCGAGCAAAGCTGGCTGGGCCTTTGTCGTATTGTTGTTGATACTGTTTATCGCCTCCACCAATTACAATTTAAACTTGGGTTTTGCGCTCACTTTTGTGCTGGCTGGCTGCGCCTGGGTCAATGCCTTCCTTGGTTTTCGCAACCTCGCCTACCTGCATTTATTGGCCGGCCCGGTTGCCCCGGTTTTCGCCGGAGAGGAAGCGCAATTCAACTTGCATTTCACCAATCGCCGCAAACATTGGCGCTATGCTCTGCATGTAGGTTTCGCTTCCAAAGACCATCCGGTGCAGGCAGCTGGACTGTCCATTATGCAGCCTATTGATATTGCGCCTGATAGCCGCACCACTGTGCAATTAAGCTGTCCGACGACACACCGGGGGCGCATGCAAATTCCACGTGTGCGCATCCAAACCTGGTTTCCGCTAGGATTGCTACGTGCCTGGAGCACCTGGATGCCCGATACGCAAGCCTTGGTCTTTCCGCAGCCAGAACAATTTGCACCGCCACTACCAGTCTCTGGTGCGGCGAATAAAGACGGTCAAGGCATAGCAGGTGATGAGGATTTTTCTGGCGTCAGGGTGTATCAGGCCGGTGACGCCTTAAAACATCTGGCCTGGAAACATATCGCCAGAGTCGATCTGGATGCGGGTGGAAGTTTAATCAGCAAACAATTTTCTGGCGGTTCTGCCAGCGATGTTTTACTTGATTTTTCTAGTTTAGCGACAAATCTCGATCTGGAGTTGCGCTTGTCTCGTATGACAAGTTGGGTACTACAAGCAGATGGGACTGGCCTGGCCTATGCTTTTCGCCTTGGCGCAATTGAGTATCCTGCCGCAATTGGCGCATCACATCGCATAGACTGCCTAAGTGCCCTGGCACTTTACGAGAGATAAGCGATGCTGAGCACCTTACGCCAAAAAGCTGAATCGACCTCCGCCATCGCCAGCGTACACGCCAGCTGGAAAAAACTCCCGCTATCGCGCGACAAGGCAGATACCTTGCTGTTATTGCTAGCGTGCTTATTGGTGCAGTTGCCGCACGTGCCAGCCTTGCCCTGGTGGGTCATTGCGAGTTGCGCCATGCTGATGCTCTGGCGCACCTGGATAACGTTAACCGGACGTAGCTTGCCACAATCATGGCTACTTATCCCGATCTCGATATTGATGATGGGAGGTGTCTTCCTTACTTTCCGCACGTTTTTTGGCCGGGAAGCTGGGGTGACGATGCTGGCGATCTTACTCACCTGTAAATTATTGGAAATGCATGCAAAGAGAGATTTGTTTGTCGTGATCTATCTGAGTTTTTTTGTACTGCTCACCAGTTTTTTTTACTCGCAAACTATCGCCAATGCTGGTTTTGCCTTGTTCGCAACCGTCACCTTGCTGACCGCACAATTATCATTTCAGTACACTGGTGTGATTCCATCGCTATGGCAAAGAAGCAAACTTGGCATGTTCATTTTGGCATTGGCAATTCCGCTTACTCTACTGTCCTTTTTTCTATTCCCGCGTATACAAGGCCCGCTATGGGGTTTGCCAGGCGATGCGCATTCTGGCCGTAGCGGATTATCAGACTCTATGTCACCTGGCAATATAAGTAACTTAGCATTATCGGAAGAAATCGCCTTCCGCGTTAAATTCTCTGAAGCAGTACCGGATAAATCGCTACTGTACTGGCGCGGTATCGTATTAAATCGCTTTAATGGCAAAACATGGTCACACGACGATGTTCAGCGTATTGCCTCAAGTAGCACTATTGTTCAAATTGGCGGCAAGCCAGTGCGTCAACAAATTATCCTGGAACCGAATGGCCAGCGTTGGCTGTTCGCCTTGGATATTCCAACGCTGACATCAGCAGTCGAAGGAATGACAAACAATATCAATACTCAACTTGAAATAAGTACTTCGCAAGCAATCAATACCAGGATTCGCTACGACGTTACGTCTTATCCTGGTTATCAATTACAAGCGCAGCTAACACCGCGAGAATTACAAAGCTCTTTGGCTTTACCGCCCGGTTTCAATCCAAAAACGCTGATTTACGCCAACCAGCTCAAGCAGCGCGTGCAAGATAATCAACAACGTATTCAGGAAGTGCTTCAATTATTCCGACGTGAAAAATTTGTCTACACACTTGAACCTCCACTGCTAGGTGAAAATGGCATTGATGAATTTTTATTCGCCAGTCGCGCAGGTTTCTGCGAACATTATTCCAGCGCGTTCGTCGTTCTCATGCGGGCAATGGGTATCCCGGCACGTGTCGTCACAGGTTATCAAGGAGGTTCTCCGAACAGCGTTGATGGATATATGGAAGTACGTCAATCCGATGCTCATGCCTGGGCTGAAGTGTGGTTGCCAGGCCGAGGCTGGATTAGAGTTGACCCTACGGCTGCAGTCGCGCCGGAACGGGTCATGCAAAATTTATTCTCGACGCAACCACGTCGCGGCATGTCGGGCTTGGTTAATTTCGCACTGGGGAGTAACTCATGGCTACAATCCATGCGTATGCAATGGAATGCCATCAACAACTCATGGAACCTTTGGGTGCTCAATTACAATCAAGCCAAACAAATTGATCTCATGCGTTCTTTGGGTTTATCGGAATGGGATTGGCCGCAATTGGCCTTGATCTTTTTTTTCGTAGCGATAGCAATAATGGCGATTGTTGCGCTGCCATTAATGCGCAACCAGACGCAAATTTCAGCACTTGATCGGGTATACTTATCGCTGTGTGAGAAGCTCGCTAATCAAGGCGTGATCAAGGCGGATCATGAAGGCCCACTTACCTTTATGAGTCGTCTTAAAAGCAGCCTTCCTCAAGCGCAATATCAACCATTACAAGAATTTTTAAACTTGTATAGCGCGAGCAAGTACGGCAAAGACGCCATGCCTGAGGCAAACGTCGTTGCGCGATTAAAAAACCTGTTGGCGGATTATCGCCGGTGCAATTAATCATCCTGAATAAACCCGAATAGTCCCAAATCTTGAAATCATCTCTCCGCCTTATTTTCACCCTGCTGTTAGCCACGGCCATCGCGGCCTCAGCGGATGCTTCCACCACCACTAAATCCAAGAAGAAGCATAAACTCGCCAAGCCTGATGCGGTAGCCACCGAGTTTGTTCATTTTAACCAATGGAAAAATGTGGCGGAGTTTATCGACCTGATGGTGATACGCCATGGCTTCGATAAAACCCAACTTGAAACAACGTTTGATCAGGCACGTTACCTTGAGCGTTCGATTCAACTGATCAAACCAGCGCCGCCGGGGAAACCCAAAAACTGGAAAGCCTATCGAGCCCGCTTTGTAGAGAGCGTCCGGATTGAAGCAGGGATTGCGTTTTGGAATGAGCATACAGAGGCTTTAGAGCGGGCAGAAAAACAATTTGGCGTTCCTGCAGAAATTATTGTCGGCCTGATCGGGGTTGAAACTATCTATGGTCGGCATACCGGCAATTTCCGCGTCATGGATGCGTTGACGACACTCGCTTTCGCCTATCCGGAGACAACTACACGCCTGGCAAGAATGGATTTTTTTAGATCTGAACTGGAGAATATTTTATTATTGTCACGCGATTTTTCACTCGATCCTTTCTCGTTCAAAGGCTCATATGCTGGCGCAATAGGGCTATCCCAATTCATGCCAAGCAGTATCAGAAGCTACGCGATCGATTTCGATAATGACGGAAAAATCGATTTGCAAGCATCAGCGGAAGACGCCATCGGCAGTATTGCCAATTACTTGGCGCTGCATGGGTGGAAAAAAGGCTTGCCCTCAGCGTTTCCTGCAACGCTGATCAACCCCGGGGCAGATCCAGAGAAATTTGCCGATATGCTCAGCACGACCTTATCGCAAGGGCTCAAAGCCAGCTATACATTTGAGGAGCTGAAATTGCTGGCGACAACCGCCAGTGAAGATGCGCCGCGACACTTACTTTACGGTCTGGTTGATCTACAAAATGGCGAAGAGCCGACTGAATACTGGTTGGCAACAGAGAATTTTTTTGCCTTAACTCAATACAATCGCAGTTATTTTTACGCCATGTCGGTCATTGATCTGGGTAAAGTCATTGCACAGGCAAGAGTGAAATAAGCGCACTTACGCTATGGCCGCTGTTATTGATTTAAAACCAAATTAAGTAAAACTCAATATTCTTCGATTAATATTGTTAATCAGTATGTTTTATACTACAGTAACATTATCGAATGATACATTTATATGCCTAAAACCTATGTATCAAGAGATTCATCAATTGACACGCGTTTTCTACAGAGTTATTTCAATTTTAATTTACAATATTGTCGTTTAATTAATTTTTATTAAAGCAACATCCCCTCCGCATCAATAAACATAAATAGCGAGGTAATTATGGTAAACCTGACACAACTTGAATCAGACGATATTGACTACGATCCAAATAATTTATTGGATACTCTGATTAAACAATTACATTTGAAAAATGATGCGGCCTTATCAAGAGCCTTGGAAGTTGCGCCGCCGGTTATCAGTAAAATTCGCCATCGTCGCCTGCCTGTTGGTGCATCCTTATTGATACGCATGCACGAAATCAGCGATGTCAGCATTAAAGATTTACGTGGCCTGATGGGTGACCGTCGAGCGAAATTTCGTATCAGTGATAAGCAATTCAAACCAAAAGAAGGCGAAGCTGCTTAAAAACTTAGCAGTCAATAAAAAACCCTGAGATCCTTTTACAAGAATCTCAGGGTTTTTTATTGACTGAAGAAAATTTTAAGCTGGGAACACACCTGTAGACAAATATCGATCACCACGATCACACACAATAAATACTATTGTCGCATTCTCGACTGCCGCAGCAATTCGCAAGGCAACTTCGCAGGCGCCACCCGCTGATATGCCACAAAATATTCCTTCTTCGGCGGCCAAACGCTTTGCCATGAGTTCCGCCGACGCTTGACTGACAGATTCAATTTGATCAACTCTTGATCTATCATAAATTTTTGGCAGATAAGCTTCGGGCCATTTTCGAATGCCTGGAATTTGCGAGCCATCCTCCGGCTGCGCACCGATAATTTGAATTTGCGGATTCATCTCTTTCAGGTAACGCGAGACCCCCATAATGGTACCGGTGGTTCCCATGGCGCTCACAAAATGGGTAATTTTACCTTTGGTAGCACGCCATATTTCCGGCCCTGTCGTCTCATAGTGCGCCAGCGGATTATCAGGATTACCGAACTGATCGAGAATTGTCCCCTGTCCTTCTTTTTGCATTTTTTCGGCGAGATCCCGTGCGTATTCCATACCGCCCGTTTTGGGTGTCAAAATAATCTGCGCACCATATGCGGCCATACTTTGTCGACGTTCTATGCTTAAATTTTCAGGCATAAGCAAGACCATTTTGTAGCCGCGCATTGCGGCAGCCATCGCCAGCGCGATGCCGGTATTACCGCTTGTTGCTTCAATTAATGTATCGCCAGGTTTAATCTGACCACGCTCCTCAGCGTGCTTAATCATGGCAAGTGCGGGGCGATCTTTTACCGATCCAGCCGGATTATTCCCCTCCAATTTGCCGAGGATAATATTTTTCCGCTGAGTAGCCACTTCGCCCGGTAGTCGTTGTAACCTCACCAAAGGAGTATTTCCGATGGTGTCTTCAATCGTGAGGTAAGTCATATGGCATGAGTAGTCTGAGAGCAAAGCATCATTCTAAACGTTGCCGCAGCTTCATGCTTGATTGCCATCAAAGCGAAGCTAAAACTAGCTTATTTGGATACTGGCAGTTTAGTGGTTGGAACAGCTGTTTTTGCCGTTGTAGCAGATTTAGCTAAGCCATTTACCGTTAATCCGGCATCAGACAATTTGCTGGCACTTTTCTCACGAATGCCTTTAACACGCGCTTGAAAATCAGGCCAATCCTTGAAGTTACCTCCCCTACTACGTTCGGCAATGATGCCTTTGGAGGTGCTTGGGCCGAGACCTTTTATACCATCTAAAGCTGCTTGATCACCTGTATTAACATCGACACTTGCCGACGCAAAACCCATACTGGCGAACAAGACGATTGCGACTAATAATTTTTTTAGCATGTCATCACATCTCAGGAAATAATTCGTCCCGGCTGACAGTGGCAGTACCCAGTTTACCAACCACGATTCCGCCTGCGCGATTCGCTATCAGTACCGCTTCTCGCATTGATTTACCTTCCGCCAACATGGTCGCCATGGTGGCAATGACCGTATCGCCAGCACCTGAAACATCAAAAACTTCGCGCGCCATCGCTGGTACGTGCAGCACTTCTGAGGCGGTGTAAAGCGTCATGCCTTCTTCCGAACGGGTCAACAACAGCGCTTGCAAATCAAGTTTGCGGCGCAGCGCCTGTGCTTTTTCCGTCAGATCTGACTCACTCGTCCAATCGCCGATAATTTGTCTCATTTCTGATTTATTTGGCGTGAGCATAGTGGCCCCCGCATAGCGCGAAAAGTCATTGCCTTTCGGGTCGACTAAAATCAGTTTTCCAGCTTGCTTTGCATTTGCAATCATTGCTACGATATTCACCAGGCTGCCTTTGGCGTAATCTGATAAAACAATCACGTCATAATCGGCGATAAGCGCGTTAAATCGCGTCAGCTTATCTTGCAAAACAATCTCAGTTGGTTTTTCTTCGAAATCAATTCTGATTAATTGCTGTTGCCGCCCGATAACGCGCAATTTGATGATCGTGGAAATTGCCCGATCGCGATTCAGATAACTTTGAATACCCGAATCACGCAAGAGATTCTCCACGATATTGCCGGCTTCATCGTGACCGATAACACCCAGTAATCCTGCCTCCATCCCTAGCGCGACCACGTTACGTGCGACATTGGCGGCGCCGCCCAAACGTTCCTCACTCTTCTGTATTAACACGATGGGAACAGGCGCTTCCGGCGAGATACGATTGACATCACCAAACCAATAGCGATCCAACATCACATCACCGACCACTAGCATGCGTTTTACTGGTGCGCTCATATTAAACCCGCGTCAACACAGAGCGACCGATGCCGTGATACTCAAGCCCGATCTCGGTCATCGCGGCTGGTTCAAACAAATTTCTGCCATCGAAAATAATCGCTTGCTTCAATTTTAATTTTACCTGATCAAAATCTGGACTCCGGAAGGCCTTCCACTCGGTGACTATCGCCAATGCATCTGCATTATCTAGCGCATCCATCGCATCGCTTGCATAGGTAATTTTTGCTAGTAGCTCAGGTGCATCAGCAAAATCTAATGCCAAAACCCGCTTTGCTTCAGCCATAGAGACTGGGTCATAAACGGCAACCGTTGCACCTGCATGCAATAATTCCGCTAATAAAACACGCGATGAAGCAGCGCGCATATCGTCAGTATTCGGCTTGAATGCCAAGCCCCAAATGGCAAAATGTTTGCCGGTTAAATCATCACCAAAACGCGTTTTTATTTTTGCGCCAAGCACTTGTTTTTGTTTCGCATTCACCGCTTCAACTGCATGCAGAATTAATAAATCCTGGCCATAATCTTGTGCCGTACGTTCTAGGGCCTGAACATCTTTTGGAAAACATGAGCCGCCGTAACCACAGCCAGCATATAAAAAACTATGGCCGATACGCGGGTCTGACCCTATGCCATGTCGCACAGCTTCAATGTCAACGCCGACGCGATCAGCCAGATTCGCGAGCTCATTCATGAACGAAATCCGTGTCGCCAACATCGCATTTGCGGCGTATTTGGTGAACTCGGCCGAGCGCACATCCATCCAATAAATACGCTCATGATTGCGATTGAACGGTGCATACAGAACTTTCATTTTCTCTTTGGCCATCTCGCCTTGCGAATTAGCATCGCAACCAAGCACAATCCGGTCTGGTCGCATGAAATCGTCTACCGCCGCGCCTTCCTTCAAAAATTCCGGATTAGATACTACCGAAAAACTTGCATCAACATCGCGCTGAGTTAATTCACTTTGCAATGCCGCAGCGACTCTCTCTGCGGTGCCAACAGGAACAGTTGACTTATCTACGATGACTTTAAAGCCAGTCATATGTTTGCCGATATTGCGAGCTGCCGCTAGAACATATTGCAGATCAGCTGAGCCATCTTCATCAGGTGGTGTGCCGACCGCGATAAATTGAATATCACCATGCGCAACACTGGCTGCGATATCAGTAGAAAATTTGATCCTGCCTGCCGCGCGATTACGCGCCACAACTTCCTCAAGGCCTGGTTCGTGAATCGGAATTCCACCGCTGTTAAGAATATCAATCTTGCTCTGATCTACATCGAGGCAGAATACGTTATTCCCAAGTTCAGCCAAGCATGCACCCGTCACCAAGCCAACATAACCTGTGCCTATAATCGTAATTTTCATCTCTTGATTACACCTAAATTAATTAATACCTTATATCGTTAGCGCCAAGATCATTCCCGGCACGGCTTAATTCATTACGCTTAATTCCTCTGTGCGCCTCGGTGGGTAAGTTTCCCAGCGGCTGCAACCAGGACATTGCCAATAGAATTGGCGTGCCTTAAAGCCGCAATGCGCGCACTGATAGCGAGTGAGTTTTTGCGCATATCCATGCACCAGATTTTTGACCAGTGATAACTCCGGTCGCACTTCCGGTGCGGCTACCATTAGTCGCGCATCGAGTAATTTATCCAGCCCTAACAAGGTCGGAGTGCGGCGCAATTCCGCGCTCACCAATTGATTCGCAATCTCGACAGTATCAAGCTCCAGGGTGGCCTTAAAAACCACTTCTAACAGATCGATCGATGGCGCTTCCGCCATATAGCCTTTCAGAAGATTGAGACCTTCCTGCGGTCTCTCTAACTTACGATAACCATCCATCAGGCGTTGCGCGACCAGAGCCACATGCGGGACACTCTGCTGCTCGACGCGACGCCAGGCCAGCACTGCGGACTCAATGTCGCCATTCGCCAGATGAACATCACCCATCAGTATCGTCGCACGCACGCTATGCCGGTCTGCCGCGATGGCCTTTTCCAGCATCTTCAATGCAGAATCAGCATGAGTATGGACCAGCTCATCTTGCGCCATTTCACAGTAGAACTGCGCGATTTCTTTTTGTCGCCCACCTGCGCCAGATTCTTGCAGTGCGAGAGCCGCATCGATCGCGCGCGCCCATTCTTTTTCACGTTGATAGATCTCAAGTAAGGCGCGTCTGGCCTGAATAGAATATTGTCCTGCAACCAGCTGGTTAAAGGTTTCTTCCGCCCTATCCAACAAGCCAGCTTTGAGATAATCCTGACCAAGTTCGAACATGGCATGTGTTTGCTGCTCTAACGGCAGATCGGGGCGCGACAAGAGATTTTGATGAACCCGGATCGCGCGTTCAGTCTCGCCGCGACGGCGAAATAAATTACCTAACGCAAAATGTAAATCAACCGTTTCTGGATCAAGCTTGACGATCTCGATGAAGGCATCTATCGCCTTATCGTGTTGATCATTGAGTAAAAAATTTAAGCCTTTAAAATAGCCTTGAGGCAAACTGCGCGACTCTGACAGCAATTGACGAATATCGACCCGGGCGGCGATCCAACCCAAAGAGAAAAATAGGGGTATCCCCAATAACAACCAAATTTCAAATTCCATTTTTTGCGTTCGTCTGGTGGGATTAGGTATTTCGGATGGTATCGGATTGTGGGGCATTCATGCTGGTACGCTGTGCCGCGAGGCGTTCTTTCTCAATTTCAGCAATTGTCTTCTTGTGGTTAGAAATATCTCTACGGTGACGAAATACCATAGGAACCATGGCTAGCACGGCAAGTATGACCCCAAGCGCAAAGAAACCGAATAGCCAAATCACTAGCGGCGCAGATTGTGCATAACCCCAAAAATATTGCAAAGTTACGATTTGGTCATTTTTTAAAGCAAAGCCAAAAAATAGGGTAAACAAGATCACACCAATAATTTTTGAAACAAAGTTCATACTTTCCCCTCCATTCGCCAGCAATAACAATGCGCTGAACTGACAATCAGCTACATCCATTTAATAGTTGAAATTGTACGTGAAAAAAAACGGCATATCGGAAATCCGTTATGCCGTTTTCATTTGTTTGCGTCAGATAAACGCCACAATTTAATCGTCAAGGATGGGCTGCCCCACCATAGCATCCACTCTTTCGCGTAATTCTTTACCGGGTTTAAAGTGCGGAACCCTCTTTTCAGGAACCATCACTTTGTCACCAGACTTAGGATTACGACCTATCCGAGGTGGACGACTATTCAAAGAAAAACTGCCAAACCCTCGGATCTCTATGCGCTGACCAATGGCCAATGCAGAAGACATTTCGTCAAGTATGGTTTTGACAGCGACATCCACATCTTTACCTACCAGTTGTGGATATCGCTCCGCCAGACGAGCAATCAGCTCCGACTTCGTCATAGTTTTTTAAACAATTTCAATGACTTGGCTTCTTGCTTAGTTTTTGTTTTCGAGCTTTGCTTTCAACAACGCGCCTAAGCTTGTTGTACCAGAAGCTGCATTTGCATCAACTGCTGTCGTCATCTTCTGCATAGCTTCTTGTGTTTCAGCGGAATCTTTTGCCTTGATAGACAATTGAATACCACGTGCTTTACGGTCAATGTTCAAGACCAAAGCTTCAACAGTATCGCCAACCTTCAAGTGAGTACCAGCATCTTCAACGCGGTCACGTGAGATTTCTGATGCGCGCAAATAGGCTTCTACTTCGTCAGCCAATTGAATGACTGCGCCTTTAGCTTCAACAGATTTCACTGTACCTGTAACGATCGCGCCTTTGTCATTCATTGCGCAATAGTTATTAAATGGATCGCCTTCCAATTGCTTTACGCCTAAGGATACGCGCTCACGCTCAACATCAATTGCCAGAACGATGGCTTCCAGCTCGTCACCTTTCTTGAAGCGACGTACGGCTTCTTCGCCCGTTTCGTTCCAAGACAAATCAGACAAATGTACCAGACCGTCGATGTT
>JANYFV010000540.1 GCA_025359635.1 Undibacterium sp.
GCAAACTGTTCGCACCGCTGGCTTTCACTAAAACCTATGCGATGGCGGCGGCGGCTATTTTAGCCATCACCCTGATCCCGGTGTTGATGGGCTATCTGATACGCGGCAAGATCCCGGACGAGCAAAAAAATCCGCTGAACCGTTTTCTGATTCACGTGTATCGCCCGATGCTCGATGTGGTGTTACGCTTCCCGATATCCACGCTGTTTGGCGCTGGCATACTGGCGCTGGCCACACTATGGCCGCTATCCCAACTCGGTGGCGAATTCATGCCAGCCATGGATGAAGGTGACCTGCTGTACATGCCTTCCGCCCTGCCCAGCATAGGCGCGGGAAAAGTGGCCGAGCTCTTACAGCAGACCGACCGGCTGATCAAGACCGTACCTGAAGTGCAGTCGGTTTTTGGCAAGGCCGGGCGCGCCGAAACCGCCACAGATCCGGCACCGCTGGAGATGTTCGAGACCACCATACAGTTCAAGCCGCGTGAGCAATGGCGCGCCGGCATGAGCACCGATAAGCTGGTAGAAGAGCTCGACCGCATCGTCAAGGTGCCGGGTCTCTCCAACATCTGGGTGCCGCCGATCCGCAACCGCATCGACATGCTGGCCACCGGCATCAAAAGCCCGGTGGGCGTCAAAGTATCGGGTAGCAATCTGAATGAAATCGATAAGTTGACAACGCAAATAGAAAGCATCGTCAAGCGAGTGCCGGGCGTCTCGTCGGCATTGGCCGAAAGGCTGAACGGCGGGCGCTACATCGACATCCAGATCCGGCGCGACGCCGCCGCACGCTATGGCATGAATATCTTTGATGTGCAAAGTATCATCAGCTCGGCCATCGGTGGCGAGAATATCGGCGAGACGGTAGAAGGCCTGCAACGCTTCCCGATCAGCGTGCGCTACCCGCGTGAGCTGCGCGATTCCATCGATAAACTGCGCGAGCTACCGATACTCACCGAGCGCGGCGCGCAGATCCGCCTGAACGATGTCGCGACGCTACGCATCACCGATGGCCCGCCGATGTTGAAGAGCGAAAACGCCAGGCCATCGGGCTGGGTGTATGTGGATATCCGCGGCCGTGATCTGAGTTCGGCGGTACACGCCATGCAGCAAGCAGTAAATACAGAACTGAAACTGCCAGCCGGTTATGCCGTGTCATGGTCGGGCCAGTTCGAATATCTGGAACGCGCCAGCGCCAAATTAAAAATCGTCATCCCGGCCACGCTGTTCATCATTTTCATCTTGCTGTACCTGAGCTTCAAACGCTTCGACGAAGCGGCACTGATCATGGCCACGCTACCATTCGCGCTGGCCGGCGGCTTTTGGCTACTGTGGCTGCTCGGGCATAATCTCTCGATTGCCAGCGGCGTAGGCTTCATCGCACTGGCCGGCCTGTCGGCAGAGTTCGGCGTGATCATGCTGCTCTACCTGAAGCACGCATGGGAAGCCAGCGTAATCAACGGGGCAGCGAGCGAAGCGGATTTACTCAACGCCATCCGCAGCGGCGCAGTCTTGCGCGTGCGACCCAAAGCCATGACCGTCGCCGTCATCATCGCCGGCCTGGTACCTATCATGCTCGGCAGCGGCACGGGATCAGAAGTCATGCAGAGAATCGCCGCACCAATGGTCGGCGGCATGATCACCGCGCCGCTGTTATCGATGTTTGTGGTGCCGGCGGTGTATTTGCTGTTGCGGCGAAGGTCGTTGCGTTGAGCTTGAACTGCCTCCGATTACACTGCCTTAATCGGAGCTACGAAAATTTGAAATTGCCGTGTCAAGTCCCTTCCCTCTCTGAGGGGGAAGGCTAGGATGGGGGTGCGGCGGATCAAATTTCCGTACCTTATTACCGTCATTCCCGCATGTTTTTGGCGGGAATCCAATGGCGTTAAATGTTTGGTTTTGAATTCCAGGCTAACATAAGGGGGCGAGATCACATTAAATAAATCCGACCCCAAGCCCTAATCGCTCTAGCTAGTTAACTACACCAGCTTCCAGTCTGATATCAAAATCAGCGCCATTGGCAGAATTTTTTTGTTGCACATTTGCGGACGTATTTAAGCCCATCAAGAGTTTTGGTTGAGCGACAATTTTATTGTCCTTCTTTACAGTCATGTCGAACAAGACTGTCTCTACTCCATCTTTCACCTGGCCGCTGTGTAGCGTATAGGCGATGTCCCATTTGGCGGATTTTCCGTCGATAGATATTTGTGCGGCATCACCCTCTTTGCTAAGTGTACCGGGGTTGACGCTGACGCCGTCAAGTTGGATAGTCGTCTTGACACTATAAGTTTTTTTGCCTGAGATCACCGCTAGAGATTGAGACGGCGTAAAAGCTTTGGCGCTGACCACATCTTGCACGCTGTTAGCTGATACCGCCCAGGCGCTGTAGGCACATAGCCCCAACAACGCGGTGAGAGCGAATTTTCCTAGCGATTTTTTTGCTTGGGCTGGACTGGTTTGATGCAGTTGCATGATTCTTTCCTTCAGAGGTTGGTGGGACTGCAATTGACAACCGATTACGGATCTCGAATCGGTCATCTGGGTTTTTAACATTGCCTCGGCGTACGCTCGGCGGGCGTCTGGATATTGCGCAACTACGCTGGCGTCACATGCCAGTTCTTGATCAAGCCTGAAGCAATTTGCCGCAAGGTGTATCAATGGATTGAACCAGAACAGGCATTGAGTAAATGCACATAGCATGTTGGCGAAGGCGTCACCTCTTTTTGCGTGATTTTTTTCGTGGGCGATAATCAATTCTTGTTCCTCGACGGTATAACGCTGAAAAAAATCTCCGGGAACTATGATTTTTGCGCGCCACACACCCACCAGGGCAGGTCCGATATCCAAGCGTTGTGCCTGATAAATACCGTGCATCGGTTTCAGATTACCCAACATCTTGAGGTAATAAAGATGCTGACGACAAAACCATGCGGCCATCATCAAACAACCTAATATCCACAAGGTGGCGATCAATTCCGACAGCTTTGTGCCACCACTCTGGGCTATCGGGCTTGCGTAATTGAGCAGTTGCGCAATTGGTTGCGCCACATACGAAATAGGCTCGATCGTTGAGCTATTCGGGAGTAAATTTGCCAGCAAAGTGGCGGGTAATATCAGCCAATATTGGTAAGCAATAGCGGCACCAAAAAAGCGCAGCGTAAGCCTGCGCAACAATAGGATGGCTATCGTCACCGCGGTCGCCAAAAGGCTTGCTTGCGTGAGCCAATTCATGAGTTCATTTGCCATCGCCAAGCTCCGCGATCAATCGTTTCAGTTCTGCGATGTCTTGCTTAGTGAGTTTTTTCTGTTGGCTAAAATGCGCTACCAGCGGCGCGATTTTTCCGTCGAACATGCGATCAAGAAAGCCCTTACTTTCTGAGTGTATCCATTGTTCGCGCTTTAAAATCGGCGCATACAGAAAGCGCCGGCCATCTTTCTCGGCGCGGATAGCGCCTTTTTTCAAGAGCCGGTTCAAAAGGGTTTTAATCGTCGCTTCCTGCCAATTCTGTTGGCTAGATAATGCCGCGATCACTTCGTCTGCACCCAGCGGATTGTTATCCCACAAGCTTTGCATGACGATGGATTCGGCTTCACTAATAAGTATAGTTTTCATATTTTTGGATAAGTATTAAACGATTACAAACGTAATTTATAAACAATGATTACACCCGTAATCGAAAAGGTCAAGCGATTTATTTTAATATTTTTCATGCTGACTCTCGGTTGCGCCAATTTTCTTTTCCTCCATCAAGGCAAATTCTGTCCAATCCGAATTTTTACCGATTAACCCTCCCAATTGTCGTTTGATCTGATCTTGATTGAATGCGCTCCCTGTTGATACTAGACTCGTGCGTATTCGTTTAGTTAGACTTAGTTAGAAACTCAGTTCGACACGCAGTTCAGAAGTTAAAAACGTGACTGTTCAATCTATATGAAACGACCATTTTAAAAGTGCGAAAACCTTCATTAACCGTCATGCCGGACTTGATCCGGCATCCAGTTTGACACCCGTGAATTCTGGAGTCCGGATCAAGTCCGGTATGACGATAACGAGGGTAGTTGATATCGTTATCATAGCGACCGAATAGTCACTTAAAAACTTAGATAGAAAAATTGTGACAGGTCTTGAATTAATACATTTTTCAAAGTCGATGCAAACCAAGGGCACCGAGAAAGCTACACACAACGCCGTCCAAAGAGGAATCCAAAATGATAGCCAAATTCCCTTCGGGGCAGTATTACGGCACGAATGCATTTGACCGACGTGTTCCTCGCATTGGCCTGAGCCATTTGTGTGCCACCGTGCCTGAGCATGAAGTAAAAGAGCATAGTCATGCTGGCGCACATATCGTCTTGGCGACCCGCGGTCGCTATGTGACTTCGGCCTCGGGAGTGCCGCGCGAAGGCCCTGTGCTGGTCTACAATCCGCCAGATGTGGTGCACCGAGATCGCTTTGCCGGTGAAGGCGGTTGGTTCTTCGCGATCAGTTTCGACGCCGGCGATTCACGCGAACTGCTTGAACAGCTCAACCTGCCTGATTTTGCGATACGCCATCATGATCCTCAGCTTATCAAACAAGCGTTTGGGTTACTTAAAGCGGCCGCTAATCGTGATGCAGCTAAGCTCGACTTAGAGCTTCTGGCATTCAAGGTGTTGACGAATTTGACCACGCAAATTCCCTTGTCGCCGAATCCACCGCCCTGGCTGCGGCGCGCCCAAGAGATGATTGCTGATATGTCGT
>JANYFV010000578.1 GCA_025359635.1 Undibacterium sp.
ATAAAACCTTACTCAGTACCAGAGTGCTATATCCAGCGCCCGACATGCCGCAAAGCGCCGCAGCAAGAAAAATTCTCTCAGATACACTTCCGTGGCGCGCCTTGTCAATGCCAAGAACCAGCATGCACAGCATGAACAAGCTCATACAAATGAACACAACCAAGGCAACTGCCTGCTCGTTACCAATCACTACAAACCAGCCCATCAAAACAAGTGCAATAAAAGACGAGGCTTTTACCAGTAATTTAACCGTCGATAGCTGAGCAGTTAAACAAAGGAAGCCACCAGCCACTTGTAAGCCAATGCAACAAAATAACGACATCAAGCCCAGAATAAGATAGTTCTCTAAGCCTTGATATCCAATCCACAATGCACGGGGATCATAACTCACGTATACGAGGCGCAAGAAGACCACACTTACCATATACAAGGCCAGACACAAATATGGACGTTGGGACAAAGTGGCAACGAGAAAACGGAAACGCGTAACACCTTGAGGAAGCCACGAATTTCCCGATTTAAACAACCAGGTCTGCTTGGCAAGTTGCTCGTGCAACTCATGTATATTCCCGCCACGTTGGCCATCCTCGCGATTTTTTCTGGACGACGCTAGTGTTTCGTTTTCAGCATATTGCTTTTCTATTTTTTGTTCTAACTTCAATGATGCGTTCATATCGATTCCCCACTTAGTTCCTTAAACCCTGCGATCTGACGATAGCCTGCGCTGCGTCATCACTAGACAACATTGCAAATTGCGTGCCACGGTCAATTCAGGCTTTTTGGGATGTAAACCCTCCATTTTTGTGTAAAACAAACTGACTTTACATGTCAAAAAGCTGCGAATTTACACAACAATGAAGAGTTTTCTCTCTCTCATGAAGTTAAGCGCAATCGCTCATTAGCATGTTGGAAAATTCTTTCAATCCCAAAAAATCAACGGTGTAATTTGAGATCGTTGACACGTAAATTCTATTTATTTACACCGCTGTTACACCCGACTTTACATAAGAATGGATGATTTTCAGCTAAAACCGTCCTGTTTTTAGCTGGCATAGCTTTTGCAATACTGTTTGTGCAGCGATACTTTTTTCATTCACGCCAACAAATAATTTGCTGGCACAAACAGGAGAATTACCATGGCTTTAGATATGTTCTTGAATTTGGGTCCGACTATTAAAGGTGAGACACACGATTCCGTACAAAAAAAGACTAACGATATCGATATATTGAGCTGGAGCTGGGGTATGAGCCAATCTGGTACTACGCATACAGGTGGTGGCGGCGGTGCAGGCAAGGCTAGCTTCCAAGACATCTCTATCACCAAATATGTTGATAGCGCCTCCAACGGCTTGATGACGGCGTTAGCCAAGGGAACGCACATTGCGGAAGCCAAACTTCTGGTACGCAAAGCGGGTGAAGGTCAACAAAAATACATTTTGATCACGATGAAAGAGGTGATGGTTACTTCATTGTCCACCGGCGGCAGCGGTGACAGCGACAGATTAACCGAAAATCTCAGTCTAAATTTTGCCGAAGTGAAGTACGAATATACACAACAAGACGGCAAGGGCAGCATGGGTGGCGACAAGACTTTCCATTGGGATATCGCTAAAAATGCGGAAGGTGCCTAAGGCAGTAATGGAGCCGGAGCGGGTGAGCTTTAAGGAAGCGCGGATTTATTCGGTATGTGCGTTCGAGTGGAAAACGGGATGAGTTTGGCGGTAACATTTCCGCAGCTTGGCTGGTGCCAAGCAAGGGAATTTACCGTCAAAATCACCCGTTTTACACCGAACCCGGAGGGAAATTCCATTTTTTCGTCGATTAACATCGTCATTTTCAGCTCTAAAAAAAATGGAGTTTCGCACTTATCGAATAAATCCGCGCTTCCTTAAGTATTGAGCTGCTGGCGCGCGCGTGCTATCGCCAGCTTGACTTGTTGTGGTGCAGTGCCGCCAATGTGATTACGTGCTGCGACTGATCCTTCCAGTGTCAATACTTCAAACACGTCGGCACTCACCAGCGGTGAGAATTTTTGCAGATCGGCCAGACTCATATCACTTAAATCGCAGGCTTTGTCGACGCAAGTGCGTACCGCCAGCGCTACCGCTTCATGTGCGTCGCGGAACGGTAAGCCTTTCTTGACCAGATAGTCAGCCAGATCGGTCGCTGTGGCATAGCCTTGCAGTGCAGCGGCACGCATAGCTTGTGGTTTGACGGTAATGCCGCCCGCCATATCGGTGAAAATGCGTAGCGTATCGACCAGCGTATCAACGGTATCAAACAAAGGTTCTTTATCTTCCTGATTGTCTTTGTTATAGGCCAATGGCTGGCCTTTCATTAAGGTCAACAAGGCAATCAGGTGGCCATTGACACGACCAGTTTTGCCGCGTGCCAGTTCTGGTACATCTGGGTTTTTCTTCTGCGGCATGATCGATGAGCCGGTGCAGAAACGGTCGGCAATATCAATGAATCCAACTCGCGGACTCATCCAGATCACCAGCTCTTCTGACATGCGCGAGATGTGCGTCATGATCAACGCACCCGCGGCGCAAAACTCAATCGCGAAATCACGGTCTGAGACGGCATCGAGTGAGTTGTGGCAAACGTCGTCAAAACCCAGGCTGCGAGCGACCCGCTCACGGTCAATTGGAAATGTGGTTCCAGCCAGTGCAGCCGCACCGAGTGGCAAGCGGTTGACGCGCTTGCGGCAATCGAGCATGCGCTCGCTGTCGCGGCTGAACATTTCTACATACGCCAAAATGTGATGACCAAAGGTGATTGGTTGCGCCACTTGCATATGGGTGAAGCCGGGCATGATGGTATCGAAGTTTTGCTCGGCCAGATCAAGCAGGGCGCCACGGAAATCACCGAGCAAACCGACAATGATGTCGATAGAAGAACGCACGTAGAGGCGAATATCGGTCGCCACCTGATCGTTGCGCGAACGGCCAGTATGCAGACGTTTGCCGGCATCGCCGACCAGTTCGGTCAGGCGCTTTTCGATATTCAGATGCACGTCTTCAAGGTCTAGCAACCACTCAAACTTGCCAGATTCGATTTCTGCCTGTATTTGTGCCATACCGCGCTGAATGTCGGCATGATCTTGCGCATTGATGATATGTTGCGCCGCCAGCATCTCGGCATGCGCCAGCGAGCCTTGAATATCAAATGCCGCCATACGCTTGTCAAAAAACACCGAAGCGGTATATCGTTTGACCAGATCAGAGACAGGTTCGGAGAAACGAGCAGACCATGCCTCGCTTTTTTTGGAGAATTGTGATGTCATAGTGGTTTCCTTGAGATTGCATAATTATACCGTGCCACTGCACTAAGTCTCTTTCCCTTCTGAGGGAGAAGGGGCAAAATCAGCACCACGTAGCGATCTGAATAGAGACGATAAAACAAATGCCACTACAAATAACAGACCAGAAACCACCTGCAAGCAAAATGCTGCTGATACCAGATTGTTGCAATATTGGCATAGTATTTAAGATATTGATTGCAGTTAACGCGCTGGTTTTATTCAGTTTGCTAGCGCGAGGCCAGGGTTTTGCGGCAAATTTTCAAGAGTTTGTTGAGACTTCAATGTTGGTTGAACTCATCAGCTTGATGTCTTTGGTGACCTTGTGCGGGTTTCGTAGCATGGCCGCCAAACAGCCTGTGGCTGACTGGGTACAGCGTGCCATTTGTGGTGTGATCCCGGCATTGATTTGTAGTTTGTTGCTGGCTTATTTTGATGGTATGGATTGGTTTATGTTTAGCTTTCCGCACTTGCATTTGGGTTACGCGATTTTTTTATGCTTTGCCATCGGCATGTGCCTGCAACACTATTTTGAATTGCGTGGCAGGGCGTTTTCACCGGCATTGGGCGAGGCGCGATTGCAAGCTTTACAGGCTAGAATCCGGCCACATTTCTTATTTAATAGTCTAAATGCCGTCTTGTCACTGATACGCAGCGAGCCGCGCCGTGCCGAAACGGCCTTGGAGGATCTGGCCGATCTTTTCAGAGTGCTAATGCGCGACACTCGCGATATGACCACTCTAAAAGAAGAGATCCGGCTTTGCGAGCAATATCTGGCAATAGAAAAAATACGACTCGGTGATCGCTTACAGGTAAGTTGGCAGACCGAAAATTTATCTGAGCAGGAATTGCAAGACGCAAAAATAGCCGCGCTATTGTTGCAACCTTTGTTAGAAAATGCGGTGCATTATGGGGTAGAACCATCGGTTAAACCGGCGATGATTATGGTGGCAATCCGCCGTACTCTGGATAAAATTGAGATTACGGTTAGCAACCCTTTTCATTCTCACGCCCGAGTGCCAGAAGGTAATCACATGGCGCTGGAAAATATACGCCAACGCCTCGCCTTGCTTTATGATATCGAGGCGCAGTTAAGTTACGGCGTCATCGGAACAAGCTTCGAAGTTAAACTGTATTTTCCGTATAAAAAATGAACCGTCCTAAGATCCTCATCGTCGATGATGAAGCACCTGCCAGACAGAGGTTAGCAACCTTAATCGCCGACATTCAGGCGAAATGTCCATGCGATTTAATCGGCGAAGCCTCCAATGCGCAAGCCGCCTTGGATCATATCGCCTTGGCGCACCCGGATATTGTTTTGCTCGATGTGCAAATGCCCGGAATGACAGGTTTGGAGCTGGCGCAACATCTCTCGCTCAATAGTCAAGAGCACATGCCTGCAATTATTTTTGTCACTGCCTATGATGATTATGCCTTGAAGGCGTTTGAAGTCCACGCGATGGATTATTTGCTCAAGCCAGTACGTGCCAGCAGGTTAATCGAGGCGATTAATCGCACCAGCAAAATGCAAGCAGGCACGCAGCGAAGCGCAGTCACTGCAACGATACAAACATCGCCAGTTGTCCGCCAATGTTTCTCGATTTTAGAAAGAAACCGGGTTCTCTTGATACCCGTGGGAGATGTGCTGTTTCTCAAGGCGGAACAAAAATATGTCACCTTGCACACCAAGACACGTAGCTATTTGCTGGAGGAATCCTTAACTTCGATTGAGGATGAAATGACGAATGTGCTGGTGCGTGTACATAGAAATGCGTTGGTAGCACGCAATGCCATCATCGGTGTAGAACGTGCTTCGCATGTGGTTGATGCAGATAGTGAACACGAAAAAATCACCGAATCATGGCAAGTGATCTTGCGTGATGCAGAGGAACGATTGCCTATTTCGAGGCGGCAGTGGCCTGTGATTAAGGCTTTGGTTCGGTAACGGCGAGTAATGTAATTGCCATTGCGCGACAAAATAAGGGCGATTGATGAAGCATAATCGCCCCTACCAGTAATTCTATTTTTTAACCACCACACCAGCCTTCATCACCCAGAGCACGCGTTCCACTTCGGTGATGTCTTTGATCGGGTCTCCTGATACTGCTACCAGATCGGCAAATTTGTTGGCTTCCAGGCTGCCTGTTTTATCTTCCAATCCCAAGAGTTTTGCGCCGTTAATTGTGCCGCTTTGTAGCGCTTGCATCGGCGTCATGCCAAGTTTTACATAGGTGGCAAACTCATGGCCATTTAAGCCGTGAGGATAGACTGCCGAATCGGTTCCTAGTGCAATCGGCACACCTTGCTTGATTGCGTTGGCGATATTTTTACGCGCCTGTGGCATGACGATCTTGGCTTTTTCCAATAGCGGCTTGGGTAATTTGATCGCCTCGGCATTGTCGATGAGCCAGTCGCCTATGTAGACTGTTGGTACTAGCCAGGTCTTGTGTTCTTTCATTAATTTAATCGATTCATCATCGATATAAGAGCCATGTTCAATCGAATCGACGCCCGCTAAAACTGCAATTTTTATGCCATCGTTGCCATGCGCGTGAGCGGCGACTTTACGCCCTAATCTGTGTGCTTCGCCAACAATGGCTTTCATTTCTTCCATCGTGTATTGCGAGGCTTGTGGATCATCGCCAAATGATAAAACACCACCTGTGGCACAGACCTTAATCACATCTGCGCCGTATTTGATAATGGTACGGGTGCGTTTCATGACTTCCGAGACGCCATCGGCGACACCTTCAGAAACGGCGTGATATTCAGGTGCGTGCATGGTGTCGTCGCAATGGCCACCCGTGATCCCTAATGCGGGACCAGACGCGAGGATGCGCGGGCCTGGAAGTTCTCCTGCGTTGATAGAATCACGCAGTGCGATATCGGCGTATCCAGAGGCACCCACATCTCTGACCGTGGTGAAGCCAGAATCAAGTGTGAGGCGCGCATTTTTTGCACCGGTCAGGGCTTGTCTGGGGACTGAGATGGCAACGCTGGAATAGCCAGAGTCTTCCGGGTTCATGGTCAGATGAGTATGAGCGTCGATAAAGCCTGGTAGCACCGTCATGTTACCCAGATCGATCACTTCCGCCCCAGCAGGAACTGCTAAGTTGCTGCCAGCTGCCGTAATATAGTCACCCTTAATAAGGATGACCGCATGATCCAGCATTCGGCCATTTTTGCTATCGAGCATGTGCGCAGCTTTAACTGCAATGATTTTTTCTTTGCTGATTTCAGTTGCCGCGCTCACCGATAAGTTCATGCAAGCTGTAATTAAAATAAGTAGTGCCGAATGATGGCGAAGTGAAGTAGTCAATTTACATCTCCTGGTAGAGTCGATTTTGTTGAACTGGAAATTCCAAATGCAAGAAGCAACATTAGCATATTTTGTTGCATGCCTGCATTCTGGATGAGCCTGAACGCAGTCTTTGTCAACAAGCGGCGTGATTCACCGTGATCACATGTACCGCTAAGCCACCCAATGAAGTCTCTTTGTATTTGGCTTGCATGTCGGCGCCGGTCTGGCGCATTGTCTCGATAACTTGATCGAGGCTGACGTGATGGATGCCGTCGCTCTTGAGGGCAAGCGAGGCGGCGGTAATCGCCTTGACGGCGCCCATGCCATTGCGTTCTATGCAGGGGATTTGCACCAAGCCGCCGATAGGGTCACAGGTCATGCCAAGATGGTGTTCAATACCGATTTCAGCTGCTGTTTCAATTTGCTCATTGCTTCCACCCAGCGCTGCGGTCAGGCCGGCAGCAGCCATGGCGCAAGCTACGCCGACTTCGCCCTGGCAGCCTATTTCGGCGCCAGAGATTGAGGCATTCTTTTTGCATAACATGCCAATTGCAGCAGCCACCAGTAGGAATTCGCGTATGCCTTTTTCAGGATTGTTCGGTTTGCAGTCTTGCGAGTAGTAACGCAAGATAGCCGGAATGATGCCTGCTGCACCGTTGGTCGGCGCGGTAACTACACGTCCACCAGCTGCGTTTTCCTCATTGACCGCCATCGCATACAGGCTGACCTTGTGCATGCCATCATGTGGTAAGGCGTTGGTAAGATCATTCGCGGTGAGCCAGAGTTTGGCAGCGCGTCTTTGCACATGTAAGCCGCCCGGTAATTCACCAGTGATTTGCAGGCCGCGTTCTATGCAATGGCTCATGACGTTCCAGAGCTTATCCAGACCGGCATCGAGCTCCACATCATCACAATAGACAAGTTCATTGGCGCGTAGCATCGCGGCAATGCTTAATCCGGTGCGTTTGCCGTGTGCTAGAAGTTCTGCCATGGTGCCAAATGGATATGGCACGGCGACCGCCGGTTCTGCGTTAGCATTGCCGCTACTGTTCAATTCTTCTTCAGAATAAATGAAGCCGCCACCAGTAGAATAAAAAACACGTTCAAAGCTGCTGCCATCATTGCGTGTCAGCGTGAAACGCATGCCATTCGGGTGTCCGGGCAAGACTTCTTTTTTATGCCAGATTAAGTCATCGAGAATGTCGAATTTAACACTGTATTCACCCAGCAAATGCATGATGCCGCTAGTGGCAAGAGTGCTGAGTTTATCGTCGATACTCGCCGGATCTATTTCTTGCGGCGTTTCGCCCATCAGTCCCAACAGGATGGCCTTGTCAGTAGCATGGCCGATGCCAGTTAAGGCGAGTGATCCGTACAGTGCAACCTGCACTTTACTGACTTTGAAAAGTTCGGGACACTCGAGTAAAAAACGTCGTGCCGCCAGCATCGGGCCGACAGTGTGCGAGCTCGATGGACCTACGCCAATTTTAAATAAATCAAATACACGCATGTCCATCTTGTCGTCTCACTTTTTTAAAAATTATATGTTATGCCGCCTTGGTCATTGCGTTTTCTGGAGTAGGGCTGACTTTTATATTTTTCAGCATGTCTTTGACTAAATGCTGAACGTCTATCTGCGCCTTCCATCCCCAATCTTTGCGGGCGATTTCATCATCGAGGCTTTGCGGCCAAGATGCTGCAATCGCCTGACGGCTGTCTGGTGCGTAGTGTATGGTAAATGCGGGCAAATTTTGTTCGATTTCTAAGGCTAATTGCCGTGGATTAAAGCTTAGGCCTGCTACGTTGTAGGACGAACGTATAGTAAGTTGCTCGGCCGGGGCATCCATTAAAGTAATGGTTGCACGGATGGCATCTGGCATGTAGATCATCGGCAAGGTAGTGTCGGCTTCAAGGAAGCATGAATAATTTTCGCCTCGGAGTGCGGCATGAAAAATTGCAATCGCGTAATCGGTGGTGCCGCCGCCCGGAGGTGATTTGTAACTGATGATGCCAGGGTAGCGAATGCTGCGCACATCGATACCGTATTTTTGGAAATAATATTCACACAGGCGTTCACCGGCAAGCTTGCTGATGCCGTAAATGGTAGTAGGGTCCATCACGGTAAATTGTGGCGTATTTTGCGCCGGTGTATTCGGGCCAAAGGCAGCAATCGATGAAGGCCAGAAAACTTTGAGTGGCTTGCCGGCTTCGCCACGGATGCGGGCTAATTCCAAAATGTTCAGCAAGCCATCCATATTTAAGGTCCAGGCTTTTAAGGGCGCTTGTTCACCTGTGGCGGATAACAGTGCTGCCAATTGATACACTTGAGTCACCTGATATTGCTCTAGCACTTCTGCTAGACGTTCAGTATCGAGCACATCAATTATTTCATACACTTTGGCGGTGTACAAACTAGTCGGGCTGATGTCGGCCGCGATGACATTGTCGGCACCGTGTTGTGCGGCTAAGGCATCAACCAGTTCACTACCGATTTGCCCGTTGGCGCCTATGACTAAAATACGTTCCATGTTTTTATTTTCCATTTGAAGCGTGTAAGTGTTTACATCATTTCCTCGCCGCAGAGGCGCAGAGAGCGCAGAGGAAATGATTTTCCACTCTCTGCGTTCTCTGCGCCTCTGCGGCTAAGGATGTTCATTCTTTGTAAACATTAGGTTACTTGATTAAACCAAGCTCACGACCTGCCTGCGCAAAGGCGGCTAGGGCGGTTTTTAATTGTTCTGT
>JANYFV010000587.1 GCA_025359635.1 Undibacterium sp.
TGGTGTTGCCCTAGTTTGGATAATTGTCCCTTGTTTTGGAAAAGAAAATAAAAATGACGCACCCTATGCCACAAAATAAGCCCGCTGAATTTGTCGATATATTGATCGTTGGCGCAGGCCCTGCTGGTTCGGTGGCAGCGGCCTTGCTGCGCCAGCAAGGCCGTCAGGTCTTGGTGATAGAACGTGAACAGTTTCCGCGCTTCTCTATCGGCGAAAGCCTGTTGCCGCAAAGTATGGAATACCTGGAGCAAGCGGGCATGTTGCGTGCAGTGGTTGAAGCTGGTTTCCAGTTTAAAAATGGCGCCGCCTTCATGCGTAATGGCCGCTACACTGATTTCGATTTTCGCGATAAACATTCCGAAGGTTGGGGCACGACGTATCAGGTAGAACGCGGCAAGTTTGATCATATCTTAGCCAAAGAAGCAGAACGTTTTGGCGCAGAAATTCGTTATCGTCATGAAGTCATGACGGTCGATCTTGATCGTGAAAAACCTTTGGTGACGGTAAAAGATCCGGATGGTCTCATCTATCAAGTTGAAGCCGGTTTTATTCTCGACGCCAGCGGCTTCGGGCGCATACTTCCGCGTTTGCTAAAACTCGAAACACCGTCAAATTTTCCAGTCAGAGGTGCGATTTTTACCCATGTGCAGGATGGCATCTCGGAAGGCTTCGACCGCAATAAAATTCGCATTACGGTACATCCTGAACACTGCGACGTCTGGTTTTGGACTATCCCTTTTGCCGGCGGCAGATGTTCATTGGGGGTGGTCGCTGAAACCAGTTTTCTTGATCGTTATCAAGGGACTGACAGCGAACGTTTGCAAGCGATCGTAGCGGAAGATCCGTCCTTGCAATCCTTGTTGGCCAATGCGACTTGGGATACACCCGCGCGCCACATCGTTGGCTATTCCGCCAATGTGGCTAAATTGTGGGGTAAGGGCTACGCGCTATTGGGCAATGCCGGCGAATTTCTTGACCCTGTGTTTTCATCGGGCGTGACTATCGCTTTCAAATCGGCGAGCTTGGCAACAGCCTTGCTGCAACGTCAATTCGCTGGCGAGACAGTCGACTGGCAAGCTGAATATGGTGTGCCACTGCGTAAGGGCGTGGATACCTTCCGATCTTTCGTCGAATCCTGGTATGCCGGTGAATTTCAGAAAATTATTTTTCATGAACCGGTAGAACCAAAAATCCGCCGCATGATCTGTTCCATACTCGCTGGTTACGCATGGGACCAAAGCAATCCTTACGTGAAAGAAACCGAGCGGCGCCTGAGCACACTTGAGACTGTATGCGCCAACGATTAAGATACTTCAGTGTATTAGTCGTGCTGATGTTGACGGCGTGTGCAACTGTGCCAGCGCCAACGGTACCGGCACGGTTGGGTCTTAAATTGGCACCGGCAGCATTAGGACAAGCCATCACTCTTCAGCAACACCTGACAGTGGAACGCAATGGCCGTATTGATGAACTCGATGCGGCACTAGAGGTTGATGCAGATCATTTGGAGATGGTTGGTTTGGCGTTTGGCCAGCGGGTGTTAAGCCTGCACTATGATGGCAAGGAATTAAAAACCTGGCGTCATGCGCTGTTGCCAGCGCAAGTCAGGGCTGAAGATGTATTGGAGGATTTACAGCTGACGATGTGGCCACTCGATTCTATTGTTCAGGCATTGCCAGCCGGTTGGAAAATTGAAGACGATGGCTTGCACCGTACGCTGTATTTGGATGAGGTCGTGGTACTTAAAATACACTACAGCGGTTTGCCACGCTGGAGTGGTACGGTCAAATTAGAAAACCTGCGTTACAAATATAGTTTGACGATACAGTCGGTGCTCGTCGAGTCTTGACGATTTTTTTTCGAACTAAGTGAATAGAACATGCTGTATTTAAATCAATGTGGAATCGTTTGCGCGCTTGGCACGACACACAGTGCGATCAAGTCGCGTTTATTCGAACATGCGCAGACTGGCCTGGCGCTGTCTGACGCTTACTCGCCCGGACGGCAAATTCCTTTAGGGCAGGTCGATACAGCCTTGCCAAGCATGGACGCCTGGCCATTGCCACAGCGTAGCCGAAATAATCAAATGACGCTGCTGGCGTTGGCGCAAATTCGTCCTGCGGTTGATGCGGCAATTGCGCGCTACGGCGATGATCGCATTGGCATAGTAATAGGCACCAGCACTTCCGGTATCGCAGACACCGAGAATGCAATTCGTCAATATGTTTTAGATGGCTCTTTCCCTGAAGATTTTCATTACGCGCAACAAGAAATGGGTTCTCCCGCGAGCATGATGTCCATTGAACTTGGTATTAGCGGGCCAGCCTATGTGCATTCCAGCGCTTGCTCATCCAGTGCCAAAGCAATGGCGAGTGCTGCGCGACTGATCAATATGGGTTTATGTGATGCGGTGATTACCGGAGGCGTGGATTCATTGTGTGCTTTTACGGTGGCTGGTTTTACGGCATTAGAATCGGTAAGTGCGCAACGATGTAACCCGCTTAGTGCAAATCGCAACGGGATTAATATCGGTGAGGGCGGTGCCTTATTTTTGATGAGCCGTGAACCGGCAACTGTAGCTCTTTGTGGATGGGGTGAGTCATCAGATGGTCATCATATGTCGGCTCCTGATCCTGCCGGTTGTGGGGCCTTGCTCGCGATCAAGCAGGCTTTGCAACGTGCAGGTGTGCAGCCGGATCAGATCGATTACATTAACATGCATGGCACTGCCACACGCCAGAATGATGCAATGGAATCGAAGGTCATTCACCAATTGTTTGGTACTGATGTTGCCGTAAGTTCAACCAAAGCTTTTACCGGTCACACCTTGGGCGCGGCTGCCGCGATTGAAGCGGCATTTTGCTGGCTTGCGATGCAAGACGATAATGACGAGGGAATTTTGCCACCACATTTATGGGATGGCGAGCAAGACGCTACGCTTCCCGTTCTTAATGTGATCAAGCCAGGCAGCCGTCTCGGCCGTCCGATACGCCTGGCACTGAGTAATTCATTCGCATTCGGTGGATCGAATGCATGCCTGATTTTTGCGAGAGCCACATGAATTTACCTGAAATTCGCAGCATAGTGCCGCATTCAGGTGCGATGGTATTGCTTGATAGTGTGGTTTTTGTTGACGATGAAAATCTGTGTGCTGAAGTAAATATCACTCGAGATACCGTGTTCTTTGATGGCGATGGTGTTGCCGCATGGGTCGGAATTGAATATATGGCGCAGGCCATCGCGGCGCATGCGGGATATTTGTCGAGTTTGCGTGGCGACCCGGTGAAGGTCGGTTTTTTATTAGGTGCGCGGCGTTATGAATGTAGTCGACCAAGTTTCCCGCTTGGCAGTGTATTAAAAATATCGGTGCAAAAAATCTTGCAGGCGGAAAATGGCTTGGGTGCGTTTGAATGCCGTATTGACGACAGTCAGGATTCCACAGCGGGGGCAGTAGCAGTTGCCACCATCACGGTTTTTCAGCCTGAAAATGTGGATGATTTTTTGCAAGGAATGTTGAAATGAAAGTGCAGATTGCAAATGAGTGAAATTAAAAGTAATAGTGCAGCGGGCAGTGTTTTGGTGACTGGATCATCACGGGGTATCGGCAGAGCAATTGCCTTTCGCTTGGCGCGTGACGGTTACGATATCGTTTTGCATTGTCGCAGCCAGCGTAGCGAGGCCGAGAGCGTGGCTAAAATTATTGCCGAGATGGGTCGTGAGGTTCGGGTTTTACAATTTGATATAAGTGATCGCGAAACGACAGCTGCCATTTTGCTGGCCGATGTCGAACAGCATGGTTGTTATTACGGCGTAGTCTGTAATGCAGGTGTGGCGCGTGATAATGCTTTTCCTTCGATGTCAGGTGAGGATTGGGACATTGTTATGCAAACTAATCTCGATGGATTTTTTAACGTGCTTAATCCCCTTACTATGCCAATGGTCAGAAGACGCAAGCCGGGTCGTATTGTGACTTTGGCTTCTGTCTCAGGTTTAATTGGCAATCGTGGACAAGTCAATTACAGTGCCGCCAAGGCCGGCATTATCGGCGCGAGCAAGGCACTGGCACTTGAGTTGGCGAAACGGGAGATTACTGTTAACTGTGTCGCACCAGGCTTAATAGAGACCGATATGATCAGCGATGTCCCTATGGAAGAAGCATTAAAAATGATACCGGCGCGGCGAGTCGGTAAACCAGAAGAAGTTGCTGCAGTCGTGAGTTTTTTAATGAGTGAAGATGCCGCGTATGTGACGCGCCAGGTAATTTCAGTGAATGGCGGAATGGCATGAAAGGATTAATATGAAAACTCGGGTTGCAGTTACTGGGATGGCGGGCATTAGCCCAATTGGCAATGATTGGGGGGCGATACGAACTCGTCTTGGCGAATATCGAAATGGCATTGTCCGCATGCAAGAATGGGCAGATTATGAAGGCTTGAATACCCAACTCGGTGCGCCAGCAGCGGCTTTTGAATTGACTGAAAAATATCACCGTAAGGCGACCCGCAGCATGGGGCGGGTCGCCTTGATGGCGACCAGGGTTAGTGAACTGGCCTTGATTGATGCTGGCCTAATCGATCATCCACTGCTTAAAAGCGGTCAATTGGGTGTTTCGTTTGGCTCGTCTGCTGGTACTCCAAGCGCAATTGGTGATTTTGGCCGCATGATGGAAGACCGCAGTACTAAAGGCATTAACGCAACTACTTATATCAAGATGATGGCGCATACCGCGCCAGTCAATATCGGCGTGTTCTTCGGTGTGACTGGCCGTGTAATCACGACGTCCAGTGCTTGCACCTCGGGCAGCCAGGGTATCGGTTATGCGTATGAGGCAATCAGTTCAGGCCGACAACTTGCCATGATAGCCGGTGGAGCAGAAGAACTGTGCGCCACTGAGGCTGCAGTTTTCGACACGCTGTTTGCCACTAGCGTAAAGAACGATGCGCCGGACACTACACCACGACCATTCGATGGCGCACGTGATGGCTTGGTGATTGGTGAAGGTGCTGGCTGCCTGATTCTGGAGTCTATGGAACATGCAAAGGCACGCGGCGCTAAAATTCATGCTGAACTGGTCGGCTTCGGTACCAATAGTGATGGCTGTCATGTCACGCAACCAAACGCAGAAACCATGAAAATTGCCATGCAATTAGCGTTGGCCGATGCCGGGCTAGAAGCCTCCGATATTGGTTATATCAATGCGCATGGAACTGGAACTGCGCAAGGCGATATTGCGGAATCGCACGCTACTGCACAGTTATTTGGTAATGCCGTTCCTATCAGTTCGCTCAAGAGTTACATGGGGCACACTCTGGGCGCTTGCGGCGCGCTAGAAGCATGGATTAGTATCGAGATGATGCGTGAAGGCTGGTTTGCGCCAACTATTAATCTCGAACAAGTCGATACGCAATGTGCGGAACTTGATTACATCATGGGCGAGGGACGTGCATTGCAATGTGAATATGTCATGTCGAATAATTTTGCTTTCGGCGGCATTAATACTTCGTTGATTTTTAAGAGATACCGCTAATCCGGCGGTTTGATTGTGTCGTTTTTTTATAAAGGAAATAAGATGAAAAAAGTAATGTCGATGATGGTGATTCTTGGTTCTATTGCAGCCTTCCCAGTCCATGCGTCAGATGCAAAACTCATGATGCCTATCGCCGCGGCGATGGCCGATAATAACGCAGAATCGCGGCTTGGCGATTCTGTAAAGTTCTATTTTGGAAATCAGCCAACACCCAAAGTATTGAAAAAACTTTCTAGTGATACCACGAGTCATAAAACAAACGCCTTTGGTAAATCGAAAGAAAAAGTCTGTAATTGGGTATTTTTGACTGACATGCTCGCTCTGCAAAAACGCGCCCAAGAATTGGGCGCAAATGCTGTCATCAATATTGTGAGCAACTACGACAATATTGAAAATTCAAGCACCACCGAGTTTGAATGTCACGTAGGTGGCATTATGGGTGGCGCTGCATTTAAAGCTGACTTTGTCAAAATCGCAGACAAATAAAGAAAACATGGCGGTCACAGTATGGCTAATAGATGGCCGTACTGTATCCGACCAAGAGCTAGCGCGTCACTTTGATTGGCTTAATGTGGATGAAGTGGCGCGTTATCAAAAATTCGTTCGCCCAGAACGTCAGCGGCAATTTCTTACCGGACGTATCCTATTAAGACTTGCTCTTGCTGAATTACTTCAAATTGACCCAGAGAGTATTGGCTTAACTGAGCGTGCCGGGAATGCACCAGTTTTAATGTTGGCGGCTCCGCTACCGGGTTTTAGTTTGTCACACAGCGGATCATGGGTAGCATGTGCAACTAGTGACAACATGATGCTTGGTCTCGATATTGAAGTGCTGGATAATTCACGAGATCATGTTGCATTAAGCGAACA
>JANYFV010000593.1 GCA_025359635.1 Undibacterium sp.
GTCTACGTCGCGAACGCGGTATTTCGCAAGAAGCGCTTGCATTGCTTGCTGAAGTTGATCGTAGCTATGTTGGTCGCGTCGAACGCGGCGACAATAATGTGGCGTTCTTGACGCTTGTCAAATTGGCGGCAGCACTCCAAATAAGTGTCACCAAATTGATGAAGGAAGCGCAGCTTTGACCTATCTGCAGCATACGAAATATCTGGGTTATCAGCAATCTCGCCGTTGCTGTTGACTTGCCTTCCGCTTCTGACGCTGCCGCTTGTGCAGGGCAGAAAATGGATCAGAGAAGCCGATGTTTGAGCCGCAGGCGAGTTTCGGATTTTCCCATTTTTTGACTTGCACAAGCGGGAACCCGCAGGGCAGCGGCTGTGCGGTCGCCTTTTTTGGCTTACGCTTTTTTGGCGAAGCAAAAAAGGTAAGTAGCTGCCGGTCTACCACCGGCCTGCAATCTTAAATCACAACAGAACTTCATTAAATGTCGGATTTTTGCATCTCAATTAACGCATGGCGACGACAAACACCCTCATCCTCAATCCTTCTCCCGCCCGCGGGAGAAGGAGGCAGGTGCTGGATTTCCGCTAAAAACACGCGGGAATGACGTTAATGTGGCTATGACACATTAAACCGCTGCGACCCATCCTAAACTTTCCACTCTAACGGTGAAAGGGACTTGATACGGCAGCCTACCGCGTATTAACTCAAATTACCTAATTTAAAACAGAAAACGATTGAGTTTTATTCCCTCAACCAATCGCGCAATTCATAATACCAATACACCATCTGCGCTGCCAACAAACCAGCTGCACCACCGGTACTTGGCAAACCCCATTGCGCAAACTTACTAAGCGCAGCGGCATCACCGAGTAAGCCACGCGCCAGGATTTCTCCGGCCAGGGTAGTCGGGCCAACGCCGTGTCCACCGAAGCCCATGCCATACCAAAGACCGTTAGGCAATTTTCCCATTTGTGGCATTTTATGCCGGCCATAACTCATCAGCCCGCTCCAGGCGTAATCAACCTGCGTTCCCGCTAATTGCGGATAGACTTTGAGCATATCGCCATACAACAAACGCGCCACTTCTGGTGCGCCGCGTTCGCGGATAGAAATACGCCCACCCCATAGCAAACGCGACTCCGGTAGCGGGCGATAATAGTCAAAGGCAAAGCGGGTATCGTAGACCGCCGCATCGGTCTGCAGAGCAGTTTGCAGGCGTTCACCCAAAGGCTCGGTGACCATGACGTAAGTCGCGATGGGTAAGATAGCACTGGCCAGCGCGGGATAGAGTTTTTCGATATAACCACCGCAGCAAATCACCACCTCGCGTGCCTTCACAGCTCCCTGTGCGGTCACTACGCGCCAGCTAGCACCGTCGGCAACGATCTGTGTCACGCGGCTTCGTTCATGCACGCGCCCGCCCCCAGCGACTATCGCTTTGGCAATGCCGCGTGCATATTTCAGTGGATGAAAATGAAAGGCGTTTTCTTCAAACAAGGCGCCGAAATAGCGCTGGCTATGCAGTCGTTCTGCAAGTTGCTGGCGGCTAATGCGCTGCCACTCCACGCCCAAAGTGTCGCGCATAAAACGCTGTTGTGCATCCAGCAGACGGTCATCATCAAACCAATTCGCCAGATATACACCTGCGTAGCGCGCATCGCAATCTATCTGATATTTAGCGATGCGCTGGCGTATCGTCTCCACCGCATCGAGGCTGAGTTGATACAAATTTCGCGCATTTTCCACTCCGACCGCAGCGCTTAAATCGCGCTCGCCCAAGGAATAGCCACCAAAGACAAAACCACCATTGCGCCCTGATGCGCCATGCCCGACCGTTTCGGCATCGAGCAATACGACATTGCGTTCGCCGCGTTCAATTAAAGAAATGGCTGTGGCCAGCCCGGCAAACCCGGCGCCGATAATGCAGATTGCTGTCTCGGCATTTTCTTGCAATGTCGGATAAATCTCTGTTGCTACGCTGGCGTGGTAATAACTTTCGTCAGATAACAGGGCAGAATGCGGCATAAAAAATCATTAGATGGTGTGCGTACTAAGCAGTATAAAGGGAAATAAAGCGAACGCGCTGAAACATGGAAACCCGATTGCCGTTTGAGGCGGAGTTACCATAAAAAAAACCTCCTTAGAACAAGTTCCAAAGAGGTTCATCACTACAAAATTTCCTGTTTTCCTAACAAGGCATTTCTGCACCCTTGCGTGAGTAATACCACCAAGTGATGATCATGCAGCTGATGTAAAAACAGATGAAGGTATACAAAGCCATATCAGGCGAACCGGTCATCTTGATGGCAGTACCAAAACTCTGAGGAATGAAGAAACCGCCATACGCGCCAATCGCACCGGAGAAACCCAAGACCGCAGCTGATTCTTTAGCGGCATCGAGCCGCGATTGCACCAATGCTGCCTCGCCCTTACCTGCCACGGCACGTGCTCTTTCGGTTTGAAAGATAATCGGAATCATGGTAAAGGTAGAACCGTTACCTATTCCGGTCAGGATAAACATGACGATAAACGAACCCAAAAACATCATGAACTGATGTTCATGCAAGGCCGGCAAGATACCGATCACGATCGTCAGCACCATGGCGGCAAAGCTCCAAAGTGTGAGTCTTGCGCCGCCAATTTTATCTGATAATATTCCGCCGATCGGTCGTGCCAGTGCGCCAGCCAAGGGGCCGAGGAAAGCAAATTTAGTCACATCCACTTCAGGAAATTGCGCCTTGATCAGCATCGCAAAACCTGCCGAAAATCCGATAAAAGATCCAAAGGTACCGACGTATAACCAGCACATCAACCAATTGTGTTTGCGTTTAAAAATCACTGCCTGCTCGGCAAACGATGCTTTGGCTGAAGCAATATCATTCATGCCGAACCAAGCGGCGAGGGTCGCTGCAATAATAAATGGCACCCAGATAAATCCGGCGTTCGCTAACCAAAACATTTTGTCAACGCCAGTTTTGGCATTGTGAAACAAGTAGCCCTCGCCAGAAATCGCCACACCAAACATGGCTGAAGAGATCACCAGCGGCGCAACAAACTGCACCACAGAAACACCCAGATTACCGATGCCGGCATTCATACCAGTCGCATAACCTTTGCGTGATTTAGGAAAGAAGAAACTGATGTTAGACATGCTGGAACTAAAGTTGCCACCACCCAAACCGCACAGCAAAGCGAGGATCAATAATGTGGAATAGCTGGTGGTTGGATCTTGCAGCGCAAAACCCATACCGATAGCAGGAATCAAGAGACTGGCGGTTGAGATCGCGGTCCATTTACGGCCACCGAAAATCGGTATCAAAAAGGAGTAAAAAATTCTCAGTGTTGCGCCGGATAAGGCTGGTAAGGCGGTCAGAAAAAACAACTGGTCCTTACTGAATTTGAAGCCGGCTTTATCCAGATTGGCCGCCACTACGCTCCATAACATCCAGACCGAAAACGCCAGCATTAGCGCAGGTATCGATATCCATAAATTACGATTGGCGATGCTACTGCCTTCCTTGTTCCAGAACGCGGCATTTTCCGGTTCCCATTTGCTTAATACGTGACTCATTTTATGCTCCTTGATTAATTATTTTTACTCAAAACTGATATCAATTTATGCTGGCAATGCCGCTTGCGCGGATAACATGCCTTCTCTGCGAAACTGGAAGTGCATCCATACCAACGATACGCAAACGGTGCCGTACAGGAGCATGAAGCAGGAACTACGTACACCGGTAAGATCGACCATGGCGCCAAACATAATCGGCAGAATAAAGCCGCCAAGGCCGCCAGCCAGGCCAACCACACCTGACACCGCGCCGATGTTGTGGCTGTAGTCGTTAGAGATAAATTTGAAGACCGAGGCTTTGCCGACAGCCATCGCAATACCGACAATAAACAATAAGACAGTGAAAGTAACCGGGGTCAGGCTGATATGAAAGGTCTGCATACCGGTCACTGTTTTGATGCTGAAATCTGTCTGCGGATAAGACAGCATGAAGAACGCCACCCAACATACCCACATCACCGCCCAGGTCACTTTGTAAGCGCCGTATTTATCAGCAAGCCAGCCACCAAAAGCGCGCAAGACACCACCAGGCAAGGAAAAGCAAGCTGCCAGTAAAGCCGCACTCTTGATATCAAAACCATATTCGGTGACATAGTATTTGACCATCCACAAACTCAAGCCTACGTAGCCACCAAACACTACTGAGTAATACTGACAATAGCGCCAGACTTTAGGATCTTTCAACATGTGCAGTTGGTCAATAAAACTGACACTCGACTTTACGTTGTGATCAGGGTCGGTAGCGGAAAACACCCAGAATATTAAGGCGGCTGACAACATCATTACCGCATAGACTTTAGGCACCAAAGTCCAACCCGCGGCAGCGATCAATACGGGGGCGATAAATTTATTTACGGCGGCACCTGAATTGCCGGCACCAAAAATACCCATCGCCAGTCCTTGCCTATCTTTTTTGAACCAGCGGGCAACGTAAGGTGTGCCGACAGAAAATGAACCGCCAGCCAGACCAACGAATAAGCCAAGCACCAGAAAATGCCAGTATTCGGTGGCGTAACTAATCAGGTAGATAGGAATGACCGTGGAGAGCATCAGCAGGAATAAGACGATGCGGCCACCAAAGCGGTCTGTCCAGATACCCAGCGGCACGCGTATCAAAGAACCGGTCAGCACTGGCATAGCAGTGAGCAAACCAAACTGCGTTTCATTCAGATGTAAGATGGCTTTGATCGGAATACCGATCACACCAAACATCATCCAGATGGTAAAACACACCGTAAATGCCAGAGTACTTGAGGCGAGTACCGAATTGGCTTTGCTTTGACCAGACATTTCACACTCCTTTTGCTTTTATCAGTGCTTACAGCTTAAGGAAAGTCATTGCGTTTTGAAATTCGCCGTAAGGCGGGTTTGAATCATGCAAAAGGATGGGGTGACTAGCCGAAAGAACTAGTTTTTTTGGACAAGTTCACTCATCAAAATGCTTTAATGACATGAAACAAGCACATCAAGCTTCGCAAAAATACGAAAACAAGGCAAAGAAATGCATATTCCAAGGTTCCGAAGATTTACAATGACGCCTATCCACACAAAGTAAATGAAAGCCGCAATGAACCAGAAATTAAGCATAGACGAATACGACGCACTAGACCAAGTCAGCAAATTACCTAGAACTGCGCGACCTAGCGCATGCGTTGCCAGAAACACCAAACGTTTGATCGGGATTAAATTTCTGGCACATCGTAAAGATGGCGGACTGGAATTGACCGAGACCGGCAAACAGGTTTTATTTATCAAGCAATGTATCGATGGCCTGCGCGCAGTAGCGAAAGACCCATCCACAGTTCTGCCCGCCCCGGTCGCTACCTTTTTAGGAAAAAAAGGGCACATCGCACTCAATGCAGAGTCAGGCCTGACAGAAATCAGCGCCCGTGGCTTGGAATGCCTGGCCGATATTGATGCCAATAAGGCGGCGGAGAAATAAGGGAAGTGGGATCGTATGGTTGCAACCTGATCCTGCCCCTCACAGGAACGCAATCGCTAGTCGCCCCTTAATGATTTCGGGAGTGCCAAAATGGCGTTACAAGAACACTGTCGCTTATATCCACTAGAAGAAGCCTATGCATTACATGCGTCGTTCTACAGCGACCCGCAGTGGCTAGTGCTGGAGCAGCAGGAAGTATTCGCACGGAGCTGGCAGTTGGCGGCACACAGTGGCGATCTGCAACAGGCAGGCGACCATGTCGTGTGCGACATTGCCGGCAAGCCTATTTTGATTGTGCGTAACGCTGACAAAATGCTCAACGCTTTTTATAACGTTTGTCGTCATCGCGCCGGGCCTATCGCTACCTGCAACGGCAAAGCCGCTAAAGCACTACATTGCGGCTATCACGGTTGGACCTACACGCTGGACGGCCAACTGCGCTCTGCCACGGAGATGCAAGGAGCTTGCAATTTCAATGTAGAAAAAATTCAATTGCCTAAGGTGCATGTGCATGAATGGCAGGGGCTGGTGTTTGTCGCGCTCGCTGATGAACCAACGCCATTTGCCGACGTATTCAAGGGCATTGCAGAACGCATTCAACCGATAGACCTCAGCGCGATGCGATTTGCCAAACGCGACACTTACACCATAGCCTGCAACTGGAAGGTGTATATCGATAATTTTTTAGAAGGTTACCATCTGCCATTCGTGCACCCGGGCTTATCCAAGGTGTTGGATTATCGCGCCTACGACACCGAGTTGTATGATTGGTTTTCCCTGCAACATTCTCCGCTGCGCAATAACGATGGTATCTATGGTGATGGTCACGCGTTCTATTATTTCATCTACCCCAACATCATGCTCAATATCACGCCAGGTCGGCTGCAAACCAATCGGATTATTCCGCTGGGACATGACCGTTGCATCGTAGAATTTGATTATTACTATACTGACGATCCAGAGGTACAAATGCGCGTGCAAAACGAGCAAGCCTTTAGCGATGAAATACAAGCGGAAGACATAGGCATTTGCGAACACGTGCAAAAAGGTCTAGCCTCTGGCAGTTACAGCGCAGGGCGTCTCAATCCTAAACGCGAAAGCGGGGTTTGGCATTTCCAAAACCTGTTAAGAACGGCTTATGCGCGGACGACATAGAAAAAAACCTGGGGAAGCTTGGATTTATTCCATTTCGTCGTCATCGCGAATGCGGGGAACCAGTTTTCAATCTATTCGCGAAGCGACATAGCAGTCGCGCTTTGCACGAAGTTGCTTGCAAACTGGATCCCCCTACTAAAGCATTCTGGGATGACGATTAAGTCCGCGCTTCCCTTGGATAGAATTACTCACTGTATTGGACATAGTCGATGATGAATAGCACGCAAAACAACAAACCCTTAGGCTTTTGGATGTGCACCGCGCTCATCATTGGTAACGTCATCGGTATGGGTATGTTTATGATGCCCGCTGCATTAGCGCCCTACGGATTTAATGCTTTTATCGGTTGGGCTATTACTGTATTGGGTTGCGTTTTTATCGCCCACGTATTTGCC
>JANYFV010000594.1 GCA_025359635.1 Undibacterium sp.
GCAACGCTTATTGCAAGGCGATGTAGGCAGTGGCAAAACTATCGTCGCGGCATTGGCGGCGGTGCAGGCCATCGACAGCGGATTTCAGGCGGTGCTGATGGCACCAACCGAGATTTTGGCGGAACAGCATTTTCGCAAAATTGCCGCCTGGCTGGAGCCATTAGGTATCACCACCGCCTGGCTCACCGGCAGTTTAAAAAAGAAAGAAAAAGAATTGGCACAGCGCTTGATCGCATCAGGCGAAGCGCAACTCATCATCGGCACACATGCCGTGATTCAAGACACGGTGCAGTTTGCCAAATTAGGATTGGTGATCGTCGACGAGCAACATCGGTTTGGAGTAGGCCAGCGCCTGAGCTTGCGTAACAAGGGCATTGCTGGACAAGTGCCACATCAACTGATGATGTCGGCCACACCTATCCCGCGCACGCTGGCAATGACTTATTACGCCGATCTGGAAGTCTCGGTCATCGATGAATTACCGCCGGGGCGCACGCCCATCGTCACCCGCATGGTTGATCAGCAAAGGCGCGACGAAGTCATCGCGCGGGTGCACGCGGCTGCGCAGGAAGGCAAACAGGTGTACTGGGTTTGCCCACTGATAGAAGAATCCGAAGCCTTGCAATTGCAAACTGCGACTGATACTTATGCGATGCTGGCCGAAGCCCTGCCCGATCTGAATATCGGCCTGGTACATGGTCGTCTCAAACCCGCCGACAAACAACTAGTCATGGATGCGTTTATCCAAAACCAAATCCAAGTGCTAGTCGCCACTACCGTCATCGAAGTTGGCGTCGATGTACCAAACGCCAGCCTGATGGTGATCGAGCATGCCGAGCGATTTGGCCTGTCGCAATTACACCAATTGCGCGGCCGGGTTGGGCGTGGCAGTGCAGCCAGCGTCTGCCTCTTGCTATATCAAGGCCCCTTGGGCGGCACCGCCAAACAAAGACTGATGACCATGCGCGAAACCACCGACGGTTTCGAAATCGCACGCAAAGATTTAGAGCTACGCGGCCCCGGCGAATTTCTCGGCGCACGCCAATCCGGCGAAGCCATGCTCAGGTTTGCCAATCTCGAAACCGATCAATGGCTGGTAGAAAAAGCCCGCAAACTGGCAGGAGAATTACTGCAACATGATCTGCCTACAGTAGCAGCGCATTTGCAGCGCTGGCTCGGGCAGAAAGAAGAATTTTTGCGTGTTTGATTGTTTGCAAACACCTTTAACCAATCAACAGTAAAAAAGACAAATAACACAGTACATTTGCTTTATGCATATGTCGAATTTACAGGTTTTTAGCGCGACCCCAAATTTTTGAAAACAACTAAGATGTGGAAAAAACTATCCGAAATAACACTGTAAAAAACATTATTCTGTCGAAAAATTTTACACTTTTTTGAATAAAAATTTCCCATGGGAATTAAGTCATTGATTTTAAAAGCTAAAAATTTCTGGCACGCAACTTGCTTTCCACATGGAAATACATTACCCCCCTCTTTTTGAAGATTATTATGAAAACATCGTTTATAAATTTGAATAAAAAAATGCTATCTGTCCTGGCGACAATTGCCGCACTTACTATTGCAAGTCAAGCAAATGCAAGCTTAATTACTGTATCAACCGGCTTCTCAGGCACCGGCCCGCAGACAAACGCAGCTGACTATAAAACAGTTGTTCATGCGGCCGTCGCCAGCCCAACTAGCGGTTATGGCAACCAGACATTGAGCACGTTCGACAATATCAGTAACCACGGCCTGTTTGGCTCAAGCAATAATATTGCATTTGAATATAATATTACTTTCAATGTTGCTGCAACTGAAGCAGGCAACTGGGGCTTTCGTGCTGGTGTAGATTTTGGTCGTGGCGGCGCTGTATTTTTAGACGGGAATGCGCTCGGCTTCAAATCCAATGATATGTGGTGGAACGGTAGCTACGGCGTTGCCAGCCAATATTTTGGCTACAATAACGTCCTTTCTGCTGGCAACCACACACTAAGCATTTATGGTCTTGAAGGTTGCTGCGATGGTGGCCAACAAGCACAATTTCGCATCGGCACTGGCGCATTTACCTCATTTAGCAATGCTGATCAGCACAACCCTATTCCAGAACCAACTACATTAGCCTTATTGGGTCTTGGTTTATTTGGAATCGCCGCAAAACGCCGCAAATCCTAAAATCAATTAGCCCAATATACCGAAGCCGCTGCCAATCCGCAGCGGCTTTTTTACATCGGCAAAAATCTGTTCAAGACCGCGGTGGCTTCGTCAGGATAAAATACGCACTGAAGAAAATTCCATAACTCCAACCAAATGCAAGGAAAAATATGAGCATCGATTTTAAAGGCCGCGTGGCGATTGTCACAGGCGCGGGCGGTGGACTTGGCCGTGAACATGCTCTCGCACTAGCTGCTCGTGGAGCCAAAGTGGTCGTCAATGATCTAGGTGGTGCAAGAGATGGCTCAGGCGCATCATCGGCAGCCGCTCTGGCTGTCGTAGAAGAAATTAAAAATGCCGGTGGCGAAGCAATCGCTAATGGCGCTTCAGTCACCGATTTTGCCGCCGTACAGGCGATGGTGCAACAGGCCATGGACACCTGGGGCCGCATCGACATCCTGGTGAATAACGCGGGAATATTGCGCGACAAGAGTTTTGCCAAGATGGAGATCGACGATTTCAAATTGGTGCTCGATGTGCATTTGATGGGCGCCGTCAATTGCTGCAAAGCTGTCTGGGCTATCATGACCGAACAAAAGTATGGCCGCATCATGATGACAACTTCATCCTCCGGCTTGTATGGCAATTTTGGTCAATCGAATTACGGTGCGGCAAAAATGGCTCTGGTTGGATTAATGCAGACCTTGTCACTTGAAGGTGCCAAGTACGATATCCGCGTGAATAGTCTGGCACCGACTGCCGCCACACGCATGACAGAAAGTCTATTCCCTGAATCCATGCTACAAGCCTTGCAGCCGTCTGATGTAGTTCCCGCAATGTTAGTTTTGGTGGCAGAGAGCGCACCAACGCGTACCATTTTGTGCGCGGGTGCTGGCAGTGTTGAAGCGGCGAATATTACGATGACCCAGGGAAGATGGATAGGTCGTGGTGCTGACGCAGCAGAATTATTGGAGGCGCAACTCAAGGACATCAAAAATCGTGAAGGCGAGATCGTTCCGGAAAGTGGCATGGCGCAAGGACATCATGAACTCACCCGGGCATTGAGTCAGCAATAGGAATTAAGAAAAGGGAAGAAGCGCGAAAGAGAAAATGAATGCGCATTTAACTTATCTCTTTCGCAAGTTGAATAAATAAATACTAGGTAGGGTATAGAGAGATTTTTATACTCCGCACCAAAATGAAATTACAGAAATTTTATATACTCCCCATTTTTTAAGTATTTTTTTACAAAGAAAAAAAACGATTGCTGACGTTGACAATAGTCTGTGCCAATATAGAGACATGACGCTCACAGAATTAAAATATATCGTAGCAGTAGCCCGCCACAAGCACTTTGGGCATGCGGCAGAGGCTTGTTTTGTGGCACAGCCTACCCTCTCTGTGGCCATCAAAAAACTGGAAGATGAGCTCGGCGTCACGATCTTTGAACGCGGCGGCACTGAAGTTTCAACCACACCGTTAGGTGCACAAATTGTCACGCAGGCTGAGCGTGTTTTAGAGCAGACAGCCGTCATCAAAGAAATTGCCAAACAAAATAAAGACCCACTATCAGGGCCATTCCGGCTTGGCGTTATCTACACCATCGGCCCTTACCTGTTACCTACCTTGATCAAAACCATGATCAAGCAGGTGCCAAACATGCCGCTTATTTTGCAAGAAAATTTTACGGTTAAATTAATGGAGTTACTGCGCCAGGGTGAACTCGATGCGGCCATTATGGCTTTGCCACTACCTGATCAGGGGATGGTGACGCAGGCGCTGTACGATGAACCATTTATGGTGGCGGTATCCAAAGATCATGCATGGAAAGACCGCAACACGGTATCGGCAAAAGAACTTAAATCCGAAACCATGCTATTGCTGGGGAATGGCCATTGCTTCCGCGATCAGGTGCTAGAAGTTTGCCCGGAAATGGCGCGTTTCTCAACGTCTAGCGATGGTATCGCCCGAACCTTTGAAGGCTCATCTTTAGAAACCATACGCCATATGGTCGCCTCCGGCATCGGCATTACCGTTCTGCCTATGGCATCGATCACCAGTCTCAACGCAGAAGACGGCATGCTGCGTTACCTTCCCTTTAGCGCACCGATTCCCGATAGACGCGTCGTCATCGCATGGCGCAAGAGCTTTACCCGTCAAGCTGCGATTGACGCAATACGCATGGCAGTCAGGTCCTGCGAGTTGCCTGGCGTGACCATGCTCAACGAAGCCGCCATCGCTCAATAAAGCTGCAAATCGGCAACTGCGCTCGCGCATTCGTTAGCGACAATGTATCGACGTTAGCGCTTATAATTCCCGCTCCAAATCAATATCAATGCGCCTTCTTTCAAGACCGACATGACAGCAATTTCCACACGACTTCGCCTCTACTTTCAACTCATCCGCCTAGATAAACCCATAGGCATATTATTATTACTTTGGCCTACTTTGACTGCGTTATGGATTGCATCTGATGGTAAGCCAGATTGGCGCATTGTCGCCATTTTCACGCTGGGCACGGTTCTGATGCGTTCGGCTGGTTGCGCCATCAATGATTACGCTGACCGCGATTTTGACAAACACGTAAAACGCACCGCAGAGCGCCCTTTAACCAGCGGAAAAATCAAAAGTTGGGAGGCGATTTCAATCGCCATTTTATTGGCGATCACGGCCTTCATTCTCATCTTACCGCTCAATACTTTGACCAAGCAATACTCAGTTGCTGCAGTACTCATCGCTGCAAGTTACCCTTATTTCAAGCGTTTTTTTGCGCTACCGCAAGCCTATCTTGGTGTCGCATTTGGTTTTGGTATTCCCATGGCCTTTGCCGCAGTACAAAACACAGTTCCAATGACTGCCTGGATTTTACTGATCGCAAATATTTTTTGGGCGCTGGCCTACGATACTGAATATGCGATGGTCGATCGGGAAGATGATATCAAAATTGGCATCCGCACCTCGGCGATTACCTTTGGGAAATTTGATGTTGTTGCGGTAATGCTGTGTTACTTTTTTAGCTTACTTTTGATAGGCATCAGCGGTTGGCAGCTCTCTTTAGGTATCTGGTTTTATTGCGGAATGATGCTGGCTGCTGGCTGTGCCGTGTATCACTATTTTTTAATCCGTGAACGCGACAGGATGCGATGCTTTGCTGCTTTTCGACATAACAATTGGCTAGGCGCAGCGATTTTTTCTGGCGTCGCATTGGATTATTTCTTACGCTAAACTGCTCTCTCGGGGGTAGGCATTTTCACCTTTTAGGGCTAAGGAAGGGCGGATTTATTCAATTTCGTCATCCTCGCGAAAGCAGGGATGACGAATAAATCCGCGCGTCCCTAAATGTTTTGACCTATCGCAAACATTGTAAAAAAATTAGCTTTACACTATATTTGCTTTAGGTCTTATCAATCACCCGAGAGGAATTATCATGCACTCCACCAACAGTCATAAAGAAAAACTGATGCACGACCTGAATCAAGTAATCAGGGATGCAGAAGAATTACTTAAAAATTCAGAACAACAAACTGGCGAAGGCTTCAAGTCAGCAAAGGCAAAATTTGAATCCACACTGAGAAACGCCAAGGCAGAAATAGCACGCGTTGAAGATATTGTAATCAACAAAACCAAAGAAGCCGCGCATACAACAGATGTGTATGTTAAAGAGAATCCATGGCAATCGGTCGGCATTGCTGCAGGTGTTGGCCTGCTAATAGGATTACTAATCAGCCGCAATAAATAAGACATGGCCATCGTCGACTCCTTAGCTCGCTTGGCGGCAACCCTGCTCGAAACGTTGCACACACGATTGGAATTAATTTCCGTAGAAGTAGAAGAAGAAATGGCGCGCTATTCTTCTTATCTGCTTTGGATAGTGGTGGCTTTGTTCTGTGCAGGGGTGGCCATATTGCTGACCATCTTGTTCATCGTAGTGCTGTTTTGGGATAGCCATCGTGAGGCGGTGTTGCTTAGCTTAATCGGCGTGTTTGCGGGCGTCGCACTTTATCTAGGCTGGTGGTTACGCGAATCTATGCGTAACAAACCCAGACTATTTGCGTACTCGCTAGATGAGTTGAAGCGTGACAGCGCCACCTTACGCAACACTGTCGCCCCCAAAGAGTAAGGTCAGCCATGTCTAAACTTGCAGAAAAACTCAAACTACGCCGTCAGGCACTGGTCACAAAAAGTCAGGCCGAACGCATGCTATTGGTATTGCATGGGCAGCAGCTAAAACAGTCATTAGCGTTCGCCGATATGGGAGT
>JANYFV010000596.1 GCA_025359635.1 Undibacterium sp.
GGATTCAGAGCATATTTACCAGGTAAAAGTGGCGTTACTTGTACACCCTTTTCGTCGCTACCCACGAGTTCACCATGGCGATAAGCTTCACCTGTCACGTCATTACCAGCCTTACCGGTGTAAGACACCACAACCCCGACATAACCGACTGCCACCACGCGTTTATCGACAATCTCGTAAGTCGCAAAACGCGCATTCAGATAGTAGGTACCTTCTACCAACACCTGCAATTGACGCCCTTTGTAACCGCCGGCATCGATGAAGACTTCTGGATTTTGATAGTCATGGTGATAGGTTGTAAGCTCATGCGGATCGGCACCAACCACGGGCGCAACGATGGTGCCTTCCGGTAAAGACTGACCCTCATGCGCCGTGATGACAGCCAGTTTATCGTCACGAATCACCAGCGGCCTGAAACCATTTCGGCCACGTAATTCGTCGAGCATTTCGGCCAACTGCCCGGCGACTTCACCGTCGTTGGTAATATTGGCGTCACCTGGCAAAGACATGGCGTACACATGATCGGTAGTCAGCACTAAAAACTGTGCCAGATTAATCGCGTAAGTTCCTTCGCGCAGAATTTTACGTTGCAAGCCTTTCTGGCCACCGCTGGTTAAGAAAGAACGTACATTGGTAAAATCGTTAGCCGTTTTATTACACGCCAGATTTTGCGTAGGCACCATTGCTAGACCATCTCGGGCAAATACATAGGCAAGTGTGCCTTGTTGTATGGTAACCAAATCATGTCTATGAATAGCGTATTGAAACGGGAAGAACATATGGAAGCCACCACGCAAAACTTCTGGCTGAAACCCTGCCTCGCCATTGAGCGCGATAAAACCATGTTCTAAAGAACCGCTAGTCGCCCATTTTTTTTCAACGATACCGATTTTTTCGTTGGAAATATACACCAAAACATTACTTCTAAAAATGACTAAAAATATCGCTAAAACAATGACTGCAATGACAATTACTGTAGGGATTTCCAACATTTTTTAACCTCTAATTATAATTTTAATGTGCAGAACCGAGAACATCTGCGTTTTGCATGCACTCTAAGTTATGCGTTCTTTACTACTTCTTACAAACCCATGGATTGAAAATCAATCCAGTAAAAATTAAAAATTCATTCAAGCGATCATTTTAAATTTTCTCCTTTAGATTATTAATGAATCGACCTTCATGATATGTTTTTAAAATAAAAAATCATCGGTAATCCGCAAACGAAAAAACCCTCATCACCGAAAGGTAATGAGGGTTTTTTACCGAATACTTTTGAGTTTTGATGTTTTTCTTATTGCTGTTTCAATACGAGCAGTCTAGTCCAAAATTTAGAGAAATCAAGCAATATAGAAAAATTTATTGCGACGCAACAGCAAAAAAAAGGAATGTGATTTTTAAGTCACATCCCTTTTTTACCACGTCATTTTCCCTGTTAAATCATTTCGATACAGCGGCTAATAGTTTCCAGGTATCGATCACGGAATCCGGGTTTAGCGAAATTGATTCTATTCCTTCTTGCATCAACCACTCTGCAAAATCAGGATGATCCGATGGGCCTTGACCGCAAATGCCGACATATTTACCTAGCTTACGACATGCCGCAATTGCTTGCGACAGCAAAGCACGTACCGCTGGATCGCGCTCATCAAAATCAGCCGCCAGCAAAGGCATGCCGGAATCACGATCCAGACCCAAAGTGAGTTGCGTCAAATCGTTCGAACCGATAGAGAAACCGTCAAAATACTCTAAGAATTGCTCAGCCAAAATTGCATTGGATGGCACTTCGCACATCATGATTAAACGCAGGCCATTTTCGCCACGTTTCAGGCCATTTTTACCTAGTAAATTGACGACTTTTTCGGCTTGACCCAAAGTACGTACGAATGGCACCATAATTTCGACATTGGTTAAACCCATGTCATTGCGTACGCGTTTCATCGCCAAACATTCCATCTCGAATGACTCGGCAAAATCTGGCGCCAGATAACGCGCTGCGCCACGGAAACCCAACATAGGGTTTTCTTCATCCGGTTCGTAACGTGATCCGCCAATGAGTTTTTTATACTCATTGGATTTAAAATCAGACAAACGGACGATGACTTTTTTCGGCCAGAAAGCAGCCGCAATAGTCGCAACCCCTTCAGCTAATTTATCGACATAAAATGCCTTAGGCGATGCATGACCACGCGCTACCGATTCAACCGCTTTTTTCAGATCCGGATCAATGTTCGGGTATTCTAAAATCGCTTTAGGATGGACGCCAATATTGTTATTAATGATGAACTCAAGACGGGCTAAACCCACCCCTTCGTTTGGTACAGACTGAAAATCAAATGCCAGTTGTGGATTGCCGACATTGAGCATGATCTTCAACGGCAGCTTAGGCAACTCGCCGCGCATTTCTTCTGTGACTTCTGTTTCCAGCAGACCGTCGTAGATCTTGCCTTCATCACCTTCAGCACACGAAACGGTGACCAGCATGCCGTCTTTCAGTGTCTCAGTCGCGTCACCGCAACCAACCACGGCTGGCACACCTAATTCACGTGCGATGATCGCTGCATGGCACGTGCGTCCACCACGATTAGTGACGATAGCGGCAGCGCGCTTCATGACTGGCTCCCAATTTGGATCAGTCATATCGGCGACCAGAATATCACCAGGTTGCACGCGCTCCATCTCGGATGGATCATGAATCACACGGACACGGCCAGCACCAATTTTCTGACCGATCGCACGACCAGAAGCCAATATGCTGCTGGTGCCTTTGAGCTTAAAGCGGAGCTGTGCGTCAGTACTCTTTTGCTGCGACTTGACCGTTTCCGGGCGCGCCTGCAAGATATACAGCTTGCCATCACGTCCATCTTTGCCCCATTCGATATCCATCGCACGGCCATAGTGCTTTTCGATAATCACGGCATATTTTGCTAATTCAACGACTTCAGTATCGTTTAATGAATAGCGATTACGTAACTCAATAGGTACATCCACTGTTTTAACTGAACGACCAGCTTTGGCCTCGCCGGTAAATTCCATCTTGATTAACTTTGAACCAATATTGCGACGGATCACTGGGAGTTTGCCTTGTTCCAGCATAGGTTTATGAACATAAAAT
>JANYFV010000546.1 GCA_025359635.1 Undibacterium sp.
CCGGTATTGCTAATAATCCTAGTCCACTTGGTCCTTGCGGTGAAAGGCAATCTGGAATTGCAGCGTCTTCTGCCGCAGTTTGAAATCTGTCGTATTTTGTCTTGATGGGTGTGTTCAATACTTTGCCACTGGCTTCCGCCATTTTTTGTATCTCGCTTTTGCTGTCTTTGTAGGCTTTAGCTATTGTTTTGCTATTGATAGGCAGCAGAGTTACAGGCTGCTCAATCACTTGTGGAGGCGTAATTTCAGGGTTGACGGCGGTAGTTGAGTCAGTCACTTTTACTTGTTGCGCGCGAGTAGTGAGAATAAAGCTTGGCTTGCTAATTGATGATTTTTTTTCTGGTGTTTGATCCACAACTTTAGGACGTTCTGCCGGTATCATTTGAAGCATCAATAAAGTAAAGGGTCGATTGAGAAACTTAAGCTCTGATTTAATATTTGTTCGTGGCTTAAATTGCTGCGACAAAAATACAGTGATCAACACCGCTAGTGAGGCGGCAAACACGCGTTGCTTAGTGTCGTGAATTTGCCATTGAGCTTGTTGATATCTAGCGGCGGAATGAGTTAATCTCATAGTTTTTTGTCGATACCATCAAAAAGATTCGTGTTATTTTGATGGCAATCTAGTCAATAAGTTCATTACTTCCCTCTTTCTTGTTGCAGTATGATTTGCTTGTATTCTTTGGTCTTTTTTAAATCGATGAGAGCCTTGTTGAAACGCGTCAGTGCTGGTTTCATGTTCATTGATTTTATAAATGCCAGATGTAGGAAATCGTTTGTTAAGGGATGCGGTAAAATAATAAATTTGCTTCTGTTTTTCGCCAATTCAGGGTTGGAAGAGAGGAGTAATTCAAAGCTTTCTATGCCATTTCCGATAATGGCGACATCCATTCTTCCATGTAGCAATTTCAACATTCTGGAGAGTTGGTGCGGGTCTCGTTCCATTACAAACACGCCATCAGTAATGGCTTGATCAACTTCTTCGCCGAAGCTTGCTCCGGCATTTCCACCAACTATTTTTCCTTTTAAATCCAGTACATCTTTAAAGGCAAACTCATGGCCTTTGATCACGACTAATTGCAAGCTGTCGGTATAAATAGGTTCGGAAAAATCATACAAATTCGCCCGTTCTTTGGTCAACGAAAAATTGGTAATTCCACCTTTGCCATGCATGGATTCTTGCAATGCACGTTTCCAAGGAACGAGGATAAATTCGTAAGTGTCGCCGGTATCTTTCGAGAGACGCGCAAAAAGGTCTGGGAAGATTCCTTTGATTTTGTCATGATCGAGATAGATTACCGGCGGATACGCCTCGTCGGCATAGATAACAATTTTTTCTGCGAGAGCAGTTTTTGTATGCGAAGCCAGCAGGCAACATATCAAGGCAATAAGTATGATGCGGTGCCGGAACATATTGCCTCCTTTATTAATGCTGAATGTTTATCTTACGCGATAAATAGTGTGTCATAAAAATAGCACCTTTGGTGTGCCGAATGGAAATTCTCTGTTTAAAGACAAAGTGCAAAATAAAAAACCGACCATCACGGCCGGTTTTGCAAGAGAGAAAAGTTCCTTTTATCTTTTTATCCTTTTGGTTTTTGTTTGGCGATTACCAAGTCTTTAATCCCATCGTAGACCGCTTGAGTCAGGATTTTCTTACTAACTAATTCATCTTTGCCGCCGTATGGGCGACCTTTGATGATTGCGTTTGAACGTGCCTCGCCAATTTTTGGCAATTCGGCTAATTCTTTTTTGGTTGCGCTGTTTAAATCTAACAATGCTGCTTTTTCTGTAGGCGCAGCCGATGTTGCCGCAGCGGCCGATGCAGATGCTTTGGTAGAAGCAGACATTGAGGCTTTCTTAGCTTCCTCTTTCGCATACACAGCACCGGTCAATAACGCAGACACACCAACAACGAGTAGCAGAGATTTCAATAATTTATTCATGTTCACTTCCTCATGTAATGCGCATGTTTGTCCGGTATGGCATTGTGCGCGTATTTTAAAAGTAGCCTTGTTGATTCCTCATTATTGTACTGTAATTTCTGGAAAATGATCGCGCCTGAGCGGCAGATGCAGGTGCTCGGATATTGCCTTCTGCTGCTACGTTATTTATTGCGTCTGTAATACAGCGTTGATTATTACAGGGGTGACAGGGATACTGATGATGACGCTGGTAATTGTAGTGGCAACGGCTTTGATTTTATCGACGACGTCTAAACCGGTGATGACTTTACTGCCGGCCAGTTCTGTAATTTTGAGACATCCAAGATTAGACAGATTAATCCCCTGATCCAGGTTTTTCCAGTGACGGTCATGTTGGTGGTAAGTGATTAAATCAGACCTTCAAATAGCAGCACATCGACGGTTTCGCCAGCCGCCACATTTCCTTGTTCATGATGTAGCACCACCATGCAATTGGCTTCAGACATCGAGCGCAAAATACCTGAGCCTTGCGCACCGGTAATGGCTACTTGCAATTTGCCATTCTCTGCGATCGAGACTATACCGCGCTGATATTCGGTACGTCCGGCACGTTTACGGATAGCTGTAACAGAGCTGACCGGTACTAGGGGCAATGGTGTATTTTCAGCCCCCATCATATGCAGCAGCGCATTACGCACAAAAAAGTAGAAGGTGACCATGACCGCAACCGGGTTGCCGGGTAGGCCAAATAGATAGGCACTCTTTCCGTGCGAGTGGATCTTGCCAAAAGCCATAGGGCGGCCAGGGCGCATGCCGATAGTCCAAAACGCCACATCACCTAATTCGGCCATGCATTGCTTGGTGTAGTCGGCGGCACCTACTGAGACGCCACCTGAAGTGATGATGGCATCGGCGTTTTCGCAGGCACTGCGAAAGGTGGCTTTTAACGCATCAGGTTCATCCTTGATTACGCCCATATCGATCATGTCACAACCTAAACGTTGCAGCATGCCATAGAGCGTATAACGATTGCTGTCGTAGACGCAGCCTTCATCCAAGTTCTCACCAAGCGAACGCAGTTCATCACCAGTCGAAAAAAAAGCTACGCGCAATCGTCTTTGCACTGGCACTTCTGCAACGCCTAGCGATGCTAATAATCCTAGGTCAGCGGGACGGAGTATTTTTCCTTTGCGTAGCGCGGTTTTGCCAGCACTGAGATCTTCACCTTTTAAGCGACGGTTGTCGCCGGACTTGATTTTTCCGGCGGGTATGGTGACATGCATCTCGTTTGCATTGAGCGTGAATTCTTGTGGAATTACCGTATCGCAATTGTCTGGCATCACGCCACCGGTCATGATTCTGACGCATTCGCCTTGATTGACTTCTGCGTCGAAAGCGCGCCCGGCAAATGCCGTGCCAATAATTTTTAATTCAATGTCTAGATCAGGGGAGAGGTCGATCCCGCGTAAGGCGTAGCCATCCATCGCCGAGTTGTCGTGTGCTGGAACATTAATGCCGGAAATGATGTCTGCGGCAAGAGTGCGCCCAAGCGCCTGGCGTATTGCTAACTTTTCGGATGAGTGAATCGGGGCGATAAACTGTTGAATAATTTGCTGTGCTTGTTCAACCGGGAGGGCCGCAGGATCGTAATCTGACTGGCAGCTGACGACATCGTGCAGGCTGGATTGTTTAGGTTCGAGCGTGTTCATATTATTGCGATTCAAAATCACGTAACTCATTGAGAGTATTGATATTGCGAAATGCCGCAGTGTCATTGAAGTTGACTTCAATCACCTTCAGCGAAGCGTACCAGGCATCGACTTTGCGTCCGCCGCCCTCGAGAAATTTGTTGAGATGTGGCAGCAAGGACGATTTCATTAAAGAGAAAACCGGGTGCGCTTGTTTGATATTTGTACCTTCGCGTTCTTCGATCGTTGTTGCAACCGCAAGGTCGGCATCTTCTCGCAGCAGTGCTTGTGATAAATGCGCTACCAGATCGGTAGGCAAGAAGGGGGAATCGCATGGTACGCACACCAGATACTGGGTTTCGCAGTGCGCCAGGCCGGTTTGCAGGCCAGCTAAAGGGCCTGCAAAGCCTTCCATCTGATCGGGCCAGACTTGTGCGCCAAAGGCCTCATACGCAGCTAAATTCTGATTCGCGTTGATGAGTAGTTCACCGACTTGAGGGGATAGTAAGATAAGTATATGCATAGCCATAGGCATGCCGCGGAAAGCTTGCAAGCCTTTGTCGACTTGCCCCATTCTGGTGCCACGCCCGCCGGCGAGTATCAGTCCGGTAATTTGTTGTCTGTCGATGATCGTCATTTTTTGCTCTTTGCTTGTTTTGTTGGGAAGTGTCGCGTTATCCGCCGATATACGACATTTCAATTTTTTTTCTTGGCGCTGATAGTTCAACTGTATTTTGGCTGCGCAACTCAGAATATCGGTCGCTTCTGGCGCGCCACAATTGCGCTACCACGCTAGAAATCGCGATATCAGAATGTGCTGACTGCTGGTCGCGTAATAGTGCACGAAGGTCATGACCTTCGGTGGCAAATAAACAGGTGTAAAGCTTTCCTTCAGTCGATAAACGGGCGCGACTGCAGTCATGACAGAAGCTGTTGGTGACGCTGGAGATGAAGCCGATTTCTCCGCTATCGTCGGCATAGCGCCAACGTTCTGCGGTTTCACTGGCGTAGTTGGCAGCTATTGGCAGCAACGACATTCCAGCATCGTTGAGTCGTTGGCGTATCTCGCTCGATGGGATAATGTCATCGAGCCTCCAACCATTGGATGAGCCGACATCCATGTATTCAATGAAGCGCAAGATGTGCGGGGAATTCTGAAAGTATCGCGCCATTGGCACGATCTCTTGGTCATTCAATCCGGCCTTCACTACCATGTTGACTTTGATAGGGCCAAGCCCTGCCTGATGCGCTGCGTCTATGCCTTCAAGCACATCGGAAACTGGAAAATCTACATCGTTCATTTGTCTAAAGGTCGCCTCATTCAAGGAGTCGAGTGATACGGTTACGCGTGTTAATCCGGCATCCTTCAGGCTTTGCGCCTTGCGGGCTAATAGTGAACCGTTGGTGGTTAGCGTAATATCTAATTCTTGCCCATCATGCGTACGTAGGCCACGTAACATTTCTACCAATTTTTCGATATTTTTTCGCAGCAGTGGTTCGCCACCGGTGAGCCTTAATTTGGAGACGCCGTGGGCAACAAATATTTTCGCGATGCGGGTAATTTCTTCGAAACTTAGTAAAGATGTTTGAGGTAGAAAAAGATAATTTTTGTCAAAAACTTCTTTAGGCATGCAATATACGCAGCGGAAATTGCATCTGTCAGTGACCGAGATGCGCAAATCATTTAATGACCGTCCGAACGTATCCACAACCTGTCCATTTGGCTGCTCTAATATTGCAGGAATACTTAAGCGTGCGTGTTGCCTGTGGCTATCGCGGTGGTTAACTCGGTGATCAACAATTGGGATGAATTTTTCGCTCATAAGGAGTGATTTTACGCCTTGCTTCGGTATGCCGGTACGATACCATGAGTCTTGAATCGTGTTTTTTGGCGAAAAAAAACCCGAGAGCGTGAAGCTGTCGGGTTTTTTATTGCAATTACAATTTACTTCTTGGTTTCCATCAGAACCAATGGCTCTGAAGAAACCGGCGTGACTGATTTGCGTTCACGAGGGACGCGAACAGGGGCCACAATCAACGCCGCCGCCGCTTGTGCCGCGCGTAATTTTTCCGGATCAGTACCTGCCAGTGCCAGACCTGCCTGATTGAGCATCGCATTCAATCCCTCGATAGGCATCGGTGCGGGTGCGACTGCTATCGGAGCAATGACCGCTGGTTTAGTAGCAACGACTTCCATTGGAGTGGCTATCGGTGCGACGGCGGCTTCAACTGTTGGCACAACGGCTGGACTGGCGTCGGCAATAACTGCAATCACTTCAACGACTGGAGTCGGAACCAAATCCAGGCTAGCTTGAACTGGTGCAACGACTTCTACCGGTGCTGGTGTTACAGTTGTCTGCAAAGGAGCTTGCACTGGTTCGGTTACCACAGTCTTGATTTCAGATGTCGACATTGCAGTTGTTGGCAATTCAGAAGCGGCAACCAGAGTGCTAGTCGGTTCTAAAGCCACTAATTCAGCAACAGGGATGAAAACGGGGTTAGCATCGCCAGTTTTCTCGGCACTTTCAATTTTTGAAGTTGCTTCACCATGTTCATTGACATCTGTATTCTCGCGATCACGACGGTTACGGTTGCGACCACCACGACGACGACGACGACGACCTTCCTCAGCTTGCTCTGCAGTTTCGTTTACGCCAGGAGCCGTAGTCTCGATCGCAGAATCAGTCTTAATGACTTCGGTTGAAGCTGGAGCGAACGTAGTGCTTTGCGTTGATGCATTGCCAGGAACTGCGCTAAGCAACGCATCCTCTGTTTTTACTTCAGGATTGGCATTGTCTTTGCGGCCACCACGTTGACGAGGTTGGCGATCACGCCTTGGTTCTTGACCTTCTTCTCGTGGTGGACGTGCTTGCTTAGGCTGGCGTGGTTGTTGCGCTGGCGCCTGTGCTTGCGCTTGATCTGGCGACGCCGTTTTGTTTGTATCGTCTTTGTCCGCACGCGGGTTTGCCGGACGGTCTTCACGATCGCGTCCACGTCCATTACGGCCACGGTTGCGGTTGTTGCGATCGCCTGAAGCTTTGTCACGCGAGTGGCGTGGCTTGTCTTCGACGACAGGCACTACAACTACAGCTTCTGCCGGCTTAGAGAAGAAGAAACTAAATAACTTCGCAAAAAAGCCTTCTGACGCAGGTTGTGCTGCTATCAACGCTGGTGCTGCAGACGGTGTTATTTCTTTGCGTTCTGGTGCTGTATCAGGCGTAATACTTTTTACCATTGCTTCCTGACGCGGCTTCACTTCTTCTTTTTGGCTCTTGCTATAGCCGATGTCAGTATCCGCTTGCTCTGCCATCGCATAGCTGGCGTGAATTTCTTCCAGGCGAGGATCATCGTGTTTCAGGCGATCCAACTTGTAGTGCGGCGTTTCCAGATGCGTGTTCGGGATCAGGATGACGGTGACACGGTGACGTGTTTCTATCTTCAGGATCTCGCCACGTTTTTCATTCAGCAAGAAAGCAGCGACATCGACTGGTACCTGTACATGAATCGCGGCTGAATTTTCTTTCATCGCTTCTTCCTGAATGATGCGCAGGACTTGCAAAGCGGATGATTCGGTATCGCGGATGTGCGCAGTGCCATTGCAACGCGGGCAAGTCACGTGACTGCCTTCGGACAGGGAAGGGCGCAGACGTTGGCGTGATAATTCCATCAAACCAAAACGGGAAATTTTCCCCATCTGGACGCGAGCACGGTCATAGCGTAAGGAATCTTTTAAACGGGTTTCAACTTCACGTTGATTCTTGGCGTTTTCCATATCGATAAAATCGATAACGATCAAACCACCCAAATCGCGCAAACGCAATTGGCGGGCAACTTCTTCTGCCGCTTCGCAATTGGTGTTGAACGCCGTGGTTTCGATATCCGAACCGCGGGTAGAACGTGCCGAGTTGACGTCGACCGAAACCAGAGCTTCAGTGTGATCAATCACAATCGCGCCGCCAGAAGGCAAAGGCACGGTGCGTGAATAAGCGGTTTCAATCTGGTGCTCGATCTGGAAGCGTGAAAACAGCGGTACGTCGTCGCTGTAACGCTTAACGCGATGCACCATATCAGGCATTACGTGGCTCATGAATTGCTGAGCTTGTTCGTAGATGTCGTCAGTGTCGATGAGAATTTCGCCGATATCCGGTTGGAAATAATCGCGAATAGCGCGGATCACCAAAGATGATTCCTGGTAAATTAAGAATGCGCCTGCGGAGGATTTGCCTGCGCCATCAATCGCTGTCCAGAGTTGCATGAGGTAATTTAAATCCCATTGCAGCTCGTCAACATTGCGGCCGATACCAGCGGTACGGGCAATCACCGACATGCCAGTAGGCAGATCGAGTTTGTCCATGGTTTCACGCAATTCTTGACGCTCTTCGCCTTCAACGCGGCGCGAGACTCCACCACCACGTGGGTTATTTGGCATCAGAACCAAGTAGCGGCCAGCCAAAGAAATGAACGTGGTGAGTGCAGCGCCTTTATTGCCGCGTTCCTCTTTTTCCACTTGAACCATGATTTCCTGGCCTTCGCGCAGGGCGTCTTTGATCGAGGCGCTGCGTACATCGATGCCTTCTTTGAAGTAGCCGCGAGCCACTTCCTTGAATGGCAGGAAGCCATGCCGCTCTTCGCCATAATTCACGAAGCAAGCTTCGAGCGATGGTTCTATGCGCGTAATAACACCTTTGTAGATATTGGATTTACGCAGCTCGCGGCCAGTGGTTTCGATATCGATGTCGATGAGCTTTTGCCCATTAACGATCGCTACGCGCAACTCTTCTTGCTGCGTAGCATTAAATAACATACGTTTCATTTTTATACTCCGTGACCTGTTGGTCATCTTTTGCTGCCATCTCTGTAAGGTGAGAACGGCAAGCATGCTTGCATGGGATGTATGCGAGAGCGGAGAGTTTGAGGGGGCGGGAAATGCCACTGGTACAATAAAATAATAGTTTGGCAATTGAACCCATACGCAATAAATGCTAGATGCGTTCTGCACGGCCATTGTATTTACTTTATTGTGCGCTGGGCGCGGACAGTTTTAACCATGAATCGAGTGCACATGTCCCCCGCAATGTGAATTACATATATTTAACTAACTATGTAAAAACCATGCCAGGCGATGAGCAACTTACTAAGCACCAGACAATATTAGATGAATTGTATCTGGAAAAATCGATCGCACTACGTCAAAACTATCAACCGGCAAGCATGTTTGTTTGTATCAACAACCATCTCTCACCAGACTTATCCTTATATTTCAAACTTTCTGATCCAAATCACAAAACACAGTCCGATTGCCACAATTGGTCGCAACCTTGACGTGCAAGGTGATGTGCATACACATCTTTTCCATCGAATTTGCAAATTGGCGAGGCCGATGGACATGCCTCTGTGTAGAATAGTCGTTTATTCAAACACTTGCTAAAGTTAAAAACTTGAGCGAAAACAATTATATATTCAAAATGAAGGACTTAGAGATAAATAATGGGAGAGTGCATCAAAAACAAGCCGAAAGTGACACTCTCCGTCAGGCTTCGCAAGTTCCTGCCAAGGTCCAGCTACTAACGATCTCGGAAGAAGAGGCTGGTCAGCGAATTGATAACTATTTGTTACGTATTTGCAAAGGTGTTCCCAAGAGTCACATTTATCGGGTGCTGCGATCCGGTGAAGTACGTGTAAACAAAGGGCGAATTGACCAGTTGTATCGGCTGCAAATGGGTGACGTCGTGCGTGTTCCACCGATTCGCATGGCAGAAAAGCAAGAAAATCATGTGCCTGGTGCAGAATTTACGATTTTGTTTGAAGATAGCCATATCTTGGTAATTGACAAACCCGCTGGCGTCGCTGTGCATGGCGGTTCAGGGATTAGTTATGGCGTTATAGAACAATTGCGCGCGTCCCGACCAGATGCAAAATTTCTCGAGTTGGTACATAGACTGGATAGAGAAACCTCAGGCGTCCTGATGTTGGCAAAAAAACGTTCGGCTTTGGTCAATCTGCATGAGCAGATGCGCGACGGCGTGACCGACAAGCGCTACTTTACTTTGGTGCATGGCGATTGGAAAAATGCCCGTCAACATGTGAAATTGCCATTGCATAAATACAATACAGCGGATGGCGAGCGTCGGGTGCGGGTGCAGGCTGATGGTATGCCTTCACATACCGTTTTTACTCTAAAAAAGAAATATGCAGAATTCGCGTTATTGGAAGCTGAACTGAAAACAGGTAGAACTCACCAGATTCGGGTGCATTTATCGGCCAGTGGTTTCGCCATTGCCGGTGATGATAAGTACGGTGATTTTTCCTTAAATCGTGCGTTATTGAAACCCGCACCTGGTCGTGGTGCATTTAAGCGCATGTTTTTACATGCGCATCAAATCACATTCATTCATCCCGAGACCAAGCTATCAATGACACTTAATGCAGCACTTCCAAAAGAATGCGAGAAATTTTTATCGAGCCTGAGTTAAACCAACTCGGGTGTCGATTAACTGTAAAATTAACTTTTAACAAAAAAGGTAGTAAGCAGCAAGCTTTTGCAGTTTGCCTTACATAGAATATGGCAAAAAAGCAATTCGATTTTATTGTGTTTGATTGGGATGGTACGCTGATGGATAGCACAGCGACCATAGTCAAATGTATTCAGGCTTCGGCAAGAGATCTCGGTTTACCTGTCCCAGATGAGCGCGCAGCGGCTTTCGTGATAGGACTTTCACTCATGGACGCGATGCAAGCTGTTATGCCTGACGTTGATCCCAAGTATTATCCAAAGATGATTGAACGTTATCGTTATCATTATCTGGCAAAAGACCATGAGTTGCCTTTGTTTCCCGGCGTAAGAGAGATGCTCGCGGAGTTATCCAATGAGGGATATTTTCTTGCGGTCGCGACAGGAAAAAGCCGGGTTGGACTCAATCGTGCTTTGCATAGCGCCAATTTACTGTCTTCATTCGATGCCACTCGCTGTGCAGACGAAACCTTTTCTAAACCTCATCCTGCCATGTTGCAAGAATTGACGCGTGAATTGGGACAAGACATGAAGCGCACGCTGATGATAGGTGATACCACGCATGATTTACAGATGGCGGCAAATGCTGGTGCCGCGTCTGTTGCGGTTGAATATGGTGCACATGACGCATCGTTTTTGTATGAAATGGCTCCTATGTATTCCGCGAAGACCGTGGAAGAGTTGCATGTGTGGCTGAATCAGTATGCTTAAATTGTTGAAATGATGACTTCCGAGATATTCATTTGCGCGTCCGTCGATGTCGCAGAAGGTGGAAAAGGAGTGCGATTTCCTGTCAGTGCAGGCAGAGAAGCCACGACTGGATTTGTGGTTCGATTTGATGGTGCTGCACATGGTTATTTGAACCGATGTGCGCACGTGCCAGTAGAACTTGATTGGGCTCCAGGTGAATTTTTTGAGTCTAGCGGCTTGTATATTATGTGCGCCACGCACGGCGCAATCTATATGCCAGATACAGGCTATTGCACAGGCGGCCCTTGTCGCGGTGCTCGCTTGAGAAAAATTGCTGTTATAGAGAAAGATGGCCAGCTTTTTTGGCAGCCTGATGATTACGTAAAACCTCTTGTAACTTAAAATATGACAAACGACACACCATTAAATCCTGCCGCTGATTCTGCAAAACCTGGCTGGGAAAAAACTTTCATTGAAACTTTGGCGATGGAGGCCTTGCGTGAGCAAAGATTACGTCGTCGTTGGGGTATTTTTTTTAAATTCATATTTTTGTCCTTGATCATTTATGGCTTCTATTTTTTTAGCGACCTTGGTACATCGGAGATGGACAACTTGGGTCGGCATACAGCGCTGATTGAAATTAACGGAGCAATAGAATCTGAAGGAAGTGGCAGTGCAAACGCGCTCATCCCCGCATTGAACAGGGCATTTTCTGACTCCGGTTCTGTGGGTGTTGTGATGCGTATTAATAGCCCTGGCGGTAGCCCGGTTCAGGCGGGAATGATTAATGATGAAATAGGCCGTCTGCGCAAAGAGTATCCAAAGAAACCGTTGTACGTTGTAGTCGATGAGATGTGCGCTTCTGGCGGTTATTATATCGCCGTCGCAGCAGATAAAATTTATGTGAATAAGGCCAGCATTGTTGGTTCTATCGGCGTATTGATGGATGGTTTTGGATTTACTGCCTTGATGGATAAATTTGGTGTTGAACGACGATTGCTCACTGCAGGTGAAAACAAGGGTTTTATGGATCCGTTCTCGCCTCAAACCGAGAAACAAAAAAAGTTTTCTCAGTCCATGTTAGACGAAATTCATCAGCAATTTATTGATGTGGTACGAAAGGGCCGGGGTCAGCGTTTAAAAGAAACAAATGAAACGTTTTCTGGCTTGTTTTGGATAGGTTCAAAAGCAGTTGCAATGGGATTGGCCGATGACTTTGGTACCGTTGACACAGTCTCGCGCGATGTCTTAAAGGCAGAAAATATCATCGACTATACGCAAAAAGAAGGTCTGCCTGAAAGAGTGCTGAAGAAATTTGGTGCCTCCATCGGCAGCGGTGCCGTATCTACGCTTTGGAAAGGACACACACCTGTATTGCGATAATAGCGATAATTGTGATGTTTTTTTAAGGATCAATGAAGCTCATTCCCCTTCGGAAATGGTTTTAATTTTTTTAATCCAGGTGCGCGAGTAGATAGTTATTATTTTCTTTTAATTTGTTTTGCACTAGCCTATATTGGTGCTGTAACTAGTTCAAAAGAGGAGGTCGATATACAAGAAAATCTTTGTATTCTAGGCATATGGAATTTGAGCTCCGGTGTTGTAGTTTTAGCCGGTCAGTTATGAAGTGGAATGTCCTACAATTTGTGAAGTGCCCTTCCGAGTTATAGCCTCGGATCCGAGGTTTCTAAGACTCCTCAAGATATAGTTTTCACAAGGACAAAAACGGTGGTGCAATGCCGCCGTTTTTTCTGTTTACAATCTCGATATATGTGAATTAGCTTTATTTTCTTGTGTTAAATCAAGAAGCGCCTTAGTATTTTCGATACTATAGAAATATTCCCTCTGAGTACGATTAAATTCTAAATGTCTTTCATTTTTCCCTCTAGCTTCAATGTGATTTTTTCAAGCTTTCAAGTGAGTGAGAAAATCAACTGCTTCCATTGCGATGAGAAAATGAAAAAGCACAAAGCTTTGTTCACTGTTTTTAATGGTAATTCCTACCCGGTTTGTTGTCACGGTTGCTTGGCGGTATTGCAAGTAATAGAACGCAACGGCATGACTAAGCAATATTTACAGGCTAAATCCGACATGAACGTGGCTGAGTTAGCTCAATGAGCGCCACATCTACTGACGCTGTCGAAAAAAAAGAAGTCTTAAAAGCTGATGAAATTCAGCCTGAATCTATTCAAGTTGAGAAACTAAGTCTATCCGGATTGCGCTGTGCTGCATGTGTACAGCTGATTGAATTTCGTGTGCGTCAATTGCATGGAGTGGTCGCATTCACAATCAGCGGTGCAAGTCATCGTGCCAATTTGTCGTGGGACTTCAACAAGATTTCTTTGCGTGAAATCATTAACTCCATCGTCGAACTCGGTTACGCCGCTTTTCCTGCCAACCAATCTCCTGACGAGCACGAACGACACGAGAGCAAGATGGCATTATGGAGATTGTTTATCGCCGGATTTGCCATGATGCAGATCATGATGTACGCCTTTCCAGCATATTTGGTTCCGGTTCCGCAAGTTGATGGAGACTTGACCCCCGATCTGGATCGGTTATTGAAATTGGCGAGTCTGGTCATTACTATTCCCGTCATTTGTTTTTCCTCATTACCGTTTTTTCGCGGCGCAATTCGCGATATAAAAAATTCTTATGTCGGTATGGATGTGCCGGTTTCTTTAGGTATCCTGTTGACTTTTTTCGCCAGTGTCTGGGCGACGTTTAACGGTGGCACGGTATATTTTGATTCGGCCATCATGTTTGTTTTTTTCTTGCTGGGTGCGCGCTACATTGAGGCGCGCGTACAGCGCAAGACGACTGCAGCATTAAGAGTCTTGACACAATTTGCGCCTTTGCTGGCACAGCGCATGCATGGCTATCCCACTAGTCGCCAGACAGAAACAGTGGATGCACATTCTTTGGCTATCGATGATGTTGTCCTGGTTGCTGCCGGCGAAAAAATTCCCGCCGATGGCCTGGTGATTGAAGGGCAAAGCGAATGTGATGAATCCTTGATGACAGGTGAATCCCATGCTGTCGCGAAAAGCAAAGGCTCTCAGCTCATTGCCGGAGCGATCAACTTAAATGGTGTATTGCTGATGCGCGCCGGGCGCGTCGGTAACAATACCCAACTATCTGAACTTGTGGCAATGATGGAGCGTGCCGCGACTGAAAAGCCACCGCTGGTGCAATTGGCCGATAAGCATGCGAGTCGATTCTTGCTCGCTATTCTCGGTATTGCCTTGTTGACAGCGTTGGTCTGGTGGCAGATAGATAGTCAGCGCGCGATGTGGATTGCGATCAGCGTGATCGTCGTTACCTGTCCCTGTGCCTTGTCGTTGGCAACGCCAGGCGTGATGTCAGCTGTGATTGGCCAATTAGCTAAGCACGGTGTCCTGGTTGCCAAAGGGCGTGCGATTGAATCCTTGGCTAGTGCGACCCATTTTGTCTTCGATAAAACCGGTACCTTAACTCTTGGAAAATTGAAGGTAATTGACTCTAGGTTGATGGCGCAACATAGTGTAAATCAATCCGCTACAGAAACTGAAGTAGCAAAAGTTGATGCCATCAGCTTGTCACTAAGTTTGAATTCTTTACATCCAGTTTCGAAAGCGATTGCAGCTGCCTTGTCTGCAAAAGCTACTCGAGCAATTTCACCAAGTACTATAACTTGGACTGATCTCACAGAAGTTGCTGGTGCTGGGATCGAGGCAAAGCTGAATGGAAAAGTTTACCGACTTGGCCGTCTTGAGTTTGTCCAGAGCTTGCACGGCTGTCCATGTGATATCCCACCATCATTTTCTGAAAAAACCATCGCAGCGCTGGGTAATGACAAAGGTTGGATTGCCTTATACGCCATGGAAGATTGTCTGCGTGAAGACGCGCTGGAAGCAATTAAGATTTTGCAAGACAGGGGCTTGCAAACCATACTTCTCTCTGGCGATAGAAATGACGTGGTAGCGAAAATTGCCCTTGATTGTGGCATAACAAACGCTAAGGGAGAGTTAAGCCCTGGAGATAAGCACGATATTATTCAGCGTTTGCAAGCAA
>JANYFV010000071.1 GCA_025359635.1 Undibacterium sp.
CCAGAAACTTGTCGCTCTAAATTGCGACGCAATCGTCTTTCCAGATTGATGACCATTTGCAGCGCGTTGATACGATTTTCCAGAATGCCGATTTCGACCTGATTCTGAGCGATGAAATTCACCACAGTCGCGTCGTCTAATTCAACATCCTGAGCTATTTTGTTGGCAGCGATGTCTGCTTGCGCTCCCTGATGATGTTTTGAATCTTCAAGCATTTGTCTTCCGCTTAATTATTTTATGAAAGCAAATTTTTTTGATATTGCATCGTAACATTTTTAGCTGCATCCCAGAGCTAAAATGATGCTCGGAAAGCTTGCGTTTATCTGTTGTGTTTCAGCTTATTTGGCACACGCATTTATTATCTTTCATGCTAACATAAGCCAATTCGTTTATTGCTTAGTCGCGTAAATAGCCAGCACATTTCTGGCAATCAACAAACCGGAGCCAACTTGAGCAACTGGACACCACTTTCCCCAAGCGTCTACCACAGCCTTGCAATGGGCAAAGCATACGGCCTGACCGATGTTGGTGTGGTACGTACATCGAATGAAGATAACTTCCTTATCGATCAAAACTTAGGTTTAATCATGATCGCCGATGGCATGGGCGGACATGAGGCGGGCGAAGTAGCAAGCAAGGAAGTGCTTCTGGCAATACGCGATTTCATTCAAAAAGTAAGCCCTGCCGATCAAAAAGATACTGACGGCCCGACCATATTCTCTCCTGCGCATGATGCCTCTTTTTACGACCCGGATGCAACATGGTCGGATGATACGATGCCGGCCATCATGACTTTATTTGATGCGGTTGAATTTGCAAATTCGCTGCTGTATACGCAGAATCTGGCGAATCAAAATGGCGAGGGCCTTGGCATGGGTACCACGCTTACCGGTTTATGGCAGTTCCAGAAAAATGGTCCTTTGCTGGTTTTTCATGTTGGCGATAGCCGTCTATATCGTTATCGTGCTGGCGAATTTCATCAACTTACGCGCGATCAAACCTTATATCAACAAGCCTTGGAAGAAGGTTTGATGGATAATTTACCTCCGCGCAATATGTTGCTACAGGCGATGGGCCCGTACGAGACAGTCAAGCCAGAAGTCAAACCTCAGCCAGTAATTGCGGGGGATCTTTACATGCTTTGCACAGACGGATTGCATGGTAGTGTTCCGCACGGAACGATGGCTGAAATCATGGAAAAAACCAGCGCGGTTAACCTTGAACAAACTTGCACAGAACTGATTTCTTTGGCAAAAAATCACGGTAGCAGGGACAATATTACGGTGATGATACTGGCCTGTTAATCAGGACTTACGCAAAATCGCTCCAGCGTTGTTACACTCGCCTCGCCGTACTAAATACTATCTTCGTCGGTGCGCCTGGCTGGAACAATTTTGCGTGAGTCCTAAATTATAAAATGATCGCTGGCGTTTGCCAGCCAGATTGACTCCAATTGCCACCAAGCATCGCAGTAAATTGCTTAGCGCTGGGTAAGCCACGGCAAATTAATACTGACGGGCTTACGTGCGGCGAGCCATCAGTCCACCACAGGCTATACCCACCCAACAAGGCTTGCGCAATTTCTTTTGCGACGGTGTTGGCACTAATTCCCGCTATATCGTTGATAGCAAAGCACCAGCCAGACTGATCGCCAGCTTCAAGATGATTGCTTGCTGCACCAACAGACAAACCAGTTATTTTCTGCAATGCTGCATCAAAGTCATCAAGCAGAAAATCAGACTCCAGCGAGGATAGCGCCAAGTTTTCAAGTTCATCAAACCATGTTTTTTCATCTTCCAGCCAGTTGAGCATGGCAGCCTGGCCGATGCTACCCGCGGCCAGCGTCAGAGGGAAATGTCGCCCCACCCTATCCACGCTGGGCATCAAGACGCCCGCCCACGCCGTTTCACCAGCGACACCGGCATTCAATGCGAAGCGCCACACCGGGCTAGTCAAGTAAGTCTCTAGCCATGCAGCCCCCAGCTCCTCACGACTGGCATGCAAGCCGTGCTGCAACCAGCTATCCCACACTTGCATGAAGTCGTCGGGCAAACGCCTTGAGACAAAATCACCATGACTCACGAGCTTGCCGAAAAAACCGGCAAGCATGCTTGAAGACGGTGATGTCTGTGTCATTACAGCCTATCCATACAACGGAATTGTTCCAGCGATTCACGCCTGAATGGATTAATCACGCTGCTTGCGGTCAGCTCGTAATTCACTTTGCGACCATCCAGATCGAAGGTTAATTTAAAGCGCTCACCTTGCGCGCTTGGATCGAGGATGCCTTTGTCTATCATCCTAAACCAAGCCCATGCGCCATCGGTGCGTAGATCAGAACGCAAACCTGGTGTTGCTTCAAAGCGCACCTGACCACTACCTTTGCCGCTAGGCAGTTGTACCGATGTGGCTCGATTGCCCGCACCCGCACTTGAGACATACAGCACTTGCTGTCCATCGATCTCCAGCATCACTTTGCTCAGAGCTGGGTCGGCGCTTAGCGGCTTCAGGTCAAAACGCATCGACGCCTGCTTACCACCGCCAGCAAAAAATGCATCACGCAATTGCGCCGCACGCTGGAATTCATTCAAAACTTCTTGCGGAATACCGAGGGAAATATTGTTGGCGTTGGATCTCCAGCGCCATTGTTTACCGCCCATATCAACAAAGGGCATTAAGTTACGCTGGAAGAAATCATCGATCAATCCACCGGGGGCAAAAAATTTACCAAAATCGTCCGGTGTGACTTCCTGGCTTGCGCTGCGCACGAGCGGGTAACGTCCAGAAATCGCCTGACGGCAAAATTGCGAAGCGCTGGAGGTCCATAGAGAATTCAGTCGTTCACGCTCGCTACCTAACGTTAAACCTGAACCGCCACTATCGATGTTTTTCAGCATGGTGGCCAGCGGCGCCGGTTTGCCCTCGCCTTCACGTTTTAATCGGCTTAAAGCGTCTCCGGCTGGCGGTGGTGTGCCAGCACGTTTGGCTGCACCTGCAGCATCGAGATAGGCCGCAACATCTTTGAGCATGGCCAGAATAGGATCTAACGGAGCACTACCGACAGCAGCACCGGCACCAACCAATTTATGCAAATCTTCAAAATGCGCATCGACCGGATTCAGTGCCTTGGGTGCAACCAACGCGGGTTCATCACCACCGGAACCTATCGCCGATTCCAGTTTTTTCTTGTATGAATCGAGCTTGCCCTTGACCGCATCAGTCACCGAAGAGGCGACTGATTTCCCCGTTCCTTCCAAGGTCGTCTCTTTAGCTGCAGCGACTAAGAATTTACGTAAAGGAGAATCAGTGCCCGACAGGATATTGGTAATTCTTGCACCTTGATCCAGATTACCGAAAGGCGCAACATTCACATCGGCCAGCAAGGCATCCCACAGTGCAATGTAGTCAGTGAAATACAATTGCAGCACCGCAGCCTTGGTCTGCTCTGCACTGCCAAGGCCGCTCACCGCCTCTTGCTGGGCCAAGACCCAACTGTCCTTGGCGACATCGATCATCGCCTGATCGGTCTGCTCTTGAAACTTGCCATATCCAGCTACTGAATACATGCCTGGGATACCGCGCGTCAGCGGTTCGCCACTACGCCGAATGAAGACTTGCGGCGCATCACGCCCGCCGGCAACAGCGGCAGTAAATTCCGGCAACTTGGCACGAGCCAATTCACGCTTGAGCCGATTATAAATACGTTGTGGCAAAGGCATACGGGCAAGCGCAAGCCTGGTATCACTAATTAAAGTTGCATCGAGCTGTGGCGCGGCATCGGCAGAATTGTAATCGGTGAGTAAGGCCATGACGTGACCCGACAAAGCTTGTCGCTGTGTCTCGCTAGCATCGCGTAGATTACGCTCCCAATCGTAATCTACCCAGGCGCTGATCGATTCTGCATCAAAGTGTTTGGCGTCACTCAACATCAAATACACCCGTAACACTTCGTACAAATATTCTGGATTATTCGCACTACCTCGCCGCAATTGTTCTTCCATCCGATTGATAATTCGGGGCAGCAAAGTGGTCCTTAATACTTTGCGATACACCGTTTGTGCACCAGCACCCAACTTATCGCCCTGATACAAACCCAGCGTCATCAATAGCGGCACATCTTTGTCTTTTTCTGCATAGCCGGCCGGCAAATCACGTACCGCATTGCTCAAACTCAGAGCCAGAATCGGAGTGCTTTGATTGCTGGCGCTATTGAGCGTAGCCACCAACTTATTGATCTCAAGTACTTTTTGATTGACATCAATCACAAAGTTTTTATTCCGTACGTAACTGGTAATCAAGGCCATCGATGCCAGCACCAAGACCACGCCGATCGCGATTGTGGCGCCCCACTGCGCCCAGCGTCGCTTGCGTTCCAAATTCAGATTAACGCCCGCCAGATTGGCTTCGGGGAAAATAACTTCTTTCAACAATCGCGTAATGAAGTAACTTTTCCCGCTATTTGCGTTGGCTGGCAAGACCTGCCTGTCCAATCCAAACGCGGCTGCCATCGCGCTCATCACCCGGTCTATCGGGCTGCCTTCTTGTGTGCCGCTGGAAAAATACACGCCGCGTAACAACGCTTTTTCTTCGTAGCGGGTAGAGAGAAATACATCGTTCAAAAAATGGTTTAAGACTTCACCAACACCAGCAAACTGTTGCGGGAAGCTATATATCAGCGCACGACGCTGCACATCACGCTCTTGTTGCATGCGCTCAAGTACTCGCGCTTGCAACTGCTTCTCTAACAACTTAAATTCTTCTGGAAACGATGCTAAAGCCGCATCAACTTGATTCGTATCGCCCAATGGAAAACTCATGCCCCAAACCTGGGCCCGCTCTTCACGACTGAGGTTGTCAAAAAATTCGATGAAGCCCGCGAGTAAATCGCATTTTGTGACCATCACATAAATCGGAAAACGCACGCCCAATTGCTCGTGCAATTCTTTAATCCGTTCACGTATTGCCAGCGCTTGCTGCTTACGTGCGGCTTCACTTTGTTGCAATAGATCTGACACACTGAGCGCAACGATCACGCCATTCACCGGGCGACGCCGGCGGTGTTTTTTGAGTAATTGTAAAAAGCCACCCCAGGCGGCCTTGTCCACTTCGGTATAGCTATCTTGCGTGGTGTAACGTCCGGCAGTGTCGAGCAACACTGCCTCATCGGTAAACCACCAATCACAATTTCGTGTTCCACCCACGCCACCAATGGCGTTTTTTCCCATGCTTTCTGCCAAAGGAAAATTAAGACCAGACTGCGTTAGCGCAGTGGTTTTGCCGGAGCCAGGCGCGCCGACAAACATATACCAAGGTAATTGGTACATATACTGGCCACCTTTTTTGTCGCCTAGTTTTGCCTTACGCAAGACACTCATCGCCTCTTGCATGCGCTTGCCTAATGCCTCTACCTCGACGCTGGATTCTTTTGCGCCAGGCGCTGGCGCTGGCTGTTCTTCTCCTGCTACGCCTTTCATCAATTTAGCATTGGCAATTTTTGCCGCGATTATTTTCCATATAAAATATCCGGCCCAAAGCAAAAAGAAAAAAAGTATCCAGTACCAACGCACCCGTTCAGAGGCGAATGGCTCTTTGCCGTTAAATGCCAGCAAAGGCGCTTCAAACCAAATGATCAGCGACAAAAACAGGACACCAAGGAGTGACAACACCCAAGGTCTGACTAGCCAGGAAAAAAATCTCTTCATATATATCCAGAAATTTTGTAAGTGATGCAATGATTTAAATTAGTGTTCATCTTTTTATTGCGCCGCTGGAGTGAGCACGACGATATCAACCCGCCGATTACGCGCACGATTTGCAGCGCTATCGTTGGCGACTACCGGTTCGGTATCTCCGCGCCCCTCGACGCTATAACGGTCTAGTGGCCCAGCTCGCTCACTTAATATCGCACGGACAGACGCGGCACGCCCTTTAGAAAGATCCCAATTGGAAGGGAATTTTATTGAAAACCCTTTAACGTTGTCGGTGTGCCCGACCACGATAACTTTGCCCGGCACCGGTTTTAAGGCGTCACCGATACGCTCTAAAAGAGGAATAAAGTCACGCGTAATTTCTGCACTACCAGAAGCAAACACACCGTCACCCCGCAGCGTGACAACGGACCTGTCTGCAGTCTCAGTCACACTCACTAAACCACGTTCAATTTCAGGCGCAAGAAAACCAGCAACCCGCACCGGTGCTTTTATTGGCGAGGCTAAAGGCGGTGCGGCAATTGGTGCCGGGACATCCACTTTAATTTTATGGATATTTTCAAATACCGGATCAGATATACTGCTTAATCGATAGCTCAGCAGTAGTTGTAACAAAATCAGAATCACCGCAGCAATTGTTGCAATCACCCACACGGGTATCATGCGCCACAAAGACTCACCTTTACCGCTGGCGCCCATCCAATGTACAGACAATTCTGGCTCAGCAGTACCGCGCTCTTTTTGTATCAATTGCTGCAAACGCTCGCGAAGAATTTCGAGCTGCGTTCTACCACCTTCGATAACACGATAACGGCCTTCCAGACCGAGCGCGATACAGAGATACATCAGTTCCAAAGTCTGAATATTCGCGCGTGGATCCTGACACAATTTTTGCAGGATCAGGAAAAACTTTTCACCGCCAAATGCTTCATTATGAAAGGTCACCAGCAAACTCCGGCTGGCCCAAACGCCGCCACCGCCCCAAGGCGTCGACGATATAGTCTCATCTAGAAAAGTGCAAAGTGAATAACGCGCAGCAGCGATTGCCTCGTGCTCCACCAGAGCTGCTTTAGCTTGCGCTTCAAATGTTTTAATCGCCGCAACTAGCTGCAAGCGCAAATTTTCGACCTGAGGATAAGACACCATATGCCGAAGCGGCAACACCAGATCGAGTAAGGGATTAGCTGCTGCGACTAGTGGATTAAGTCCACCCCCATGTAACTTCACATTCGAAGCACCTCCGCCTCCCATCGTTGGCACACTTGCACTTTGTGCTCTTGCATTCGACGCTGTTGGCGCTGTTGCGGCAATACCGGCGTTGGGAATAACGTTGAAACTATTATCCGGAATGACAACTTGTGGCGGTGTCTCAGTTGGAACAGTTGCAGCGGGACGCTTACCGCCTGGCATTGGTACCAAAACGGTACGATCGGGATCCTGATATGGATCTAATGGGTCCTTAGTACTCACAGTGTTTTACCTTCGTTTGCGCTGATACGATTAAAATTCTCAATTCAGGTATTGCAACGTACTCGCTCACTTATTTACTTATTTACTTATTTACTTACTTACTGATTTAAACGAAAGTTTTTAGTTGTCCGTTTCGAACTTTCAATAAAAAAAATAATCAACGTCAAAAACTCTATTTTCTGATCGCCCAAAACTGCATTTGCAAGCCGGGGAATTCACCTGGCACATGCAGGGCAAATCCAGCTGAATTGGTCAAAGCGCTCCAATATTCGCTATTGCGATCTAATTCAAAATAGGTAAACCCAGCATGAAACGGTAATTGTCTAGGTGCTACCGGCAAAGGTCGCAAACCGATACCGGCCAATTGTAAGTTGACCAAATCACGGATTTTTTCAACCGAGCCAATTTTTACTTTTGCTGGAAAACCGCTACGTATTTGCTCTGCTGGCATCTGCGCGTTGACCGCCAGGATAAACGTCGCAGATTTCAGCAACTCTTGATCAGGAATGACCGCAACCCGTATGCCAAATTGACGCTCTTCTAGCTGAATAGGAACTGCATGGGTATCCATCACCATCGAAAGTGATTTGCGTAAATCATCAATCACAGGGAAGAAAGTTTCACGCAATTTATCGTGGCGATAAACAGGATAGGCCGTTGCGCGTTTGTCGTTACGGCTAAAGGTCGCCAGCTCACCAGCGAGCTGCACCATTTGGCAATATAGATCTTGAGGGTGTAGACCGGTCATCGTCGCCAGATGTGTGAACAAGGGTTCAGAACGATTAATCAATTGCAATAACAAGAAATCGGCAATTTCTGCTGCACCGGCAACGCCTGGCTGACTTAATCGTGTCGCCAGAGCCTCGCCACGTTGATGTAAAAGTCCTACCAATTCATCGGCAAAACTGCCCAACTTAATCGCAGCACGAAAATCTAACGCAGGCTGACAATATTCAGGGTCTAACACTACTTGGTTATCGGCACGTTTTTCGATGATCCGGGCTATACCTAATCCAGTATACGCGTTGGCGACTTCACTTTCCAGTGCCAAACGCAGACGCATTTTACCTACCTGCATCAGCGCACTATTATCCAGACCATTGCTGTCTGAAACTTCATATTCAGCGATTCTATGTCGAGCAAAATTATCTGGGCTATTGTCGTTATTTACCTCCGCGATACCAGGTCTTCGCGTAGGTATAGCTAACATCACCAGGACGTTTCTAGCGTCATCAGGAACGTCTATTGGCACCGGCAAATCGTCTTCCATGGGTAATGATATTGGCGTGCCATCGGGTAAAACGCCGTTACAGGACAACAGCGATATTTTACCCAGCGCCAGTTGTTGTTCGTCAATTTTCAGGTCACGAAAGCCCCACGAGTAAGGACGCAATCCAGCTACTCTATGCTCCAATACCATGTGCAGATAACGGTCATGTTGTTGCAAATGTTGAGGTTGCAGCAACATGCCTTCAGACCAGATTACTTTACTATTCCAAGACATTTTCCTAGCCTATCGCAAAAAGTGAATTTGTACCGCACAGCGTATTTTGACTGGGCGTGCCGACCCCATATTATCTTTTTTCTTGGCGCAAGCGCTGAATTTGCTCCTCATACGCCACCGCAAACTGTTCGCCAAACAAACGCTGAAAATCATCATCAGCCTCGCGAGACATTTTTTCATATAATTCAACCAGACCATCCCACATTTTTGCCTTTCGGTTGGCTGCCAACATCTTATCCATCACCGTTGGCACTTTTAAGCGCCCTTCGATTTCTACTGGATCAAAACGTTGCAAAACTCCGGTCAAGGCTGAGCGCATACCAGCAAGCACTGCAAACTCGTGCGCCTTCAAATCGTCGAAAGCATTGCCAAAAGAACGCACAGGTGGCATATAACCCGCCATAGCATTACTCAGCATTTGCGTTAAGGCGCTATCGGCATCCGGAAAAAATTTTAGCGGATTATTCGATTTACTTGCAATCATCGTCATTTCCAGGCGACTTTCGCGCTTGGTCATGGTACGCGCCATCAGTACCCCCATGGTGCCGCTAGTCGCCTCACGCAACATAGCACCGATTAACTCGGCCACTTCAAGCGGAGGTCGATCTATTTTTAAATCAGGCAATCCTAAACCACGCAACATAGCCCGCATGACTTCACTATCTGAGACATCGGGATTTGCATTGCTAAACGAAGGGGCAACTGAGCTTGCTCCGGGCATTGAATCACGTGTTTCAGAAAATGCAGCTAGCGGCAAGCTTGCCGCTGCAGCCGGTGCGAAATCCATTTCTGGAATCGGCAAATTCGTCTGTTGAAGATGTGGCTGCTGCGCTTGCCCAGACTGGATTTGAGGGGCGACCTGCAGATTAATCCGTGGTGGCAAATAGTCTGCCAAAGGATCGTAATCATCCGGTATTGCCATATTAGCGCCAGTGGTAATCGCAGGTGCGACAGGCAAAGAATTTGGTGCAACATTAAAATTAAATGACTGACTCTCAGGCGAAATATGGTCACTTTCCGCCCCGCGATACGCTGGCGGTGCGGCCCGCCCCGGTGAATCTGGTGTAAAGGCATCAGGAATAAGCGCCTGAGGTGCAAACATATTCACACCTAAAGGGTCAAAATTTTTGTTCGATCCGACATCGTCAAACGAACCGCCGAAATCTAAAATTTTTGCCCCTGCCAAAGAATCGTTTTCTATTCCGCTCTGAGCACTCTGCAAAGGCGCTACCTGCTGAA
>JANYFV010000079.1 GCA_025359635.1 Undibacterium sp.
TTCCAGCAGATCATCTATGTCTTCTAATCCTACCGATAGACGCATAGTGCCTTCAGTGATGCCGGACGCTGCCAGTTGCTCGCTTGGTACACGGAAGTGCGTGGTCGAAGCAGGGTGTATTACTAGGGATTTGGCGTCGCCGACATTGGCAAGATGGGAGAATATTTTTAAGGCTTCGACAAAACGTTGTCCCGCCGCACGGTCTCCTTTGAGGTTGAATGAGAACACGGCACCGCAACCTTTAGGCAATAGCGTTTTAGCTAATTCGTAATCAGGGTGCGTGTCTAGTTCTGGGTAGGAGACTGAGGCGACTGCGGCATGCGACATTAAAAATTCAACCACTTTGCGTGCGTTGGCGACGTGTCTGTCCATGCGCAATCCCAAAGTTTCTATCCCTTGCAAGATAGCGAAAGCGTTATGCGGGCTCATCGCTGCGCCAAAGTCGCGCATGCCTTCGCGGCGCGCGCGTAACGAGAATGCCGCGACAGTAGATTCTTCGGCGAAGACCATGCCATGGAAGCCATCGTAGGGCTCGCAGAGTTCAGCGAAGCGACCGGTTTTATCGTAGGCTTCTTGCCAGTCAAAGGTGCCACCGTCAACTAATAAACCACCGATGGCAGTGCCGTGCCCGCAGAGGAATTTTGTCGCCGAGTGGCAAATTAAATCGGCACCATGATCGAATGGGCGCAATAAGTAAGGCGTCGTAAAAGTGGAATCGAGCATCAGCGGTAAATAATTTTCATGCGCGATGGCGGCTACTTCTGGGATGTTGAGAACATCGAGACCAGGATTGCCTAAAGTTTCGCCAAACAAGACTTTGGTATTTGGCCGGATGGCGTTGCGCCAGGCATGCATATCCCGGGGATCAACGAACGTGGTTTCTATGCCAAAGCGCTTCATTGTGTAGGCCAGCAGATTTTGCGATCCGCCATACAGTGCGCGTGAGGCAACCACGTGTGAGCCAGCGCCAGCGATGGTGGCAAGGCCAAGGTGCATGGCTGCCTGACCACTCGCCACGGCCAAACCGGCCACCCCGCCTTCGAGCGCGGCGATGCGCTCCTCTAATACGGCGTTAGTCGGATTGGAAATGCGTGAATACACATGTCCGGCGCGCTCCATATTAAATAAAGATGCAGCATGGTCAGAATCTTTAAAGACAAATGACGAAGTGAGATAGATGGGGGTAGCACGTGCGCCGGTTGCAGTATCAGGTGCCGCGCCGGCATGTAGCGACAAGGTGTCAAACCCGTGGTATTTTGGTCCGCTCATGATGATGATTTTCTCCTGATTTCAAGGTGGTAATGCTACCATCGATTGAAGACAGAAAAAGATGCTTTTTATCAATATTTTAGATGGACTAATCTTATGAATTAAGCCTATCATTAGGCAAATGCTGGATTTTTTGTAACGCATGCTATACATTAGAAGCGAATTAGAAGCAGAATAAGTCAGACTAGAAGCAGATTGGCAGCAGACGTTTAAATATAAGTAGATAGAACTGTTTTAATGCTAAGGAGGCAACATGAAAGTCTCGGAAATCCTGCAAGTTAAGGGAAATATCCTTTTTACCGTTACACCGGATATGCCGATTGCTGAAGCCGCCATTGTGATGGAGGAAAAAGACATAGGTTCATTGGTGGTCATGGAATTTGGCGAGGTGGTCGGTATCTTGACATTCCGTGAAGTGATCAAGGGTATCAACAAAAATATGGGGTCGTTAGGCCAAGGCACTGTGCGCAAGTATATGGACGATCATCCTCTCACAGTCACACCAGAAACCGAGGTCAACGAAGTGAGGCGCATGATGCTTGAAAAACATGCACGTTACCTTCCGGTGATGGATGCAAAAACGCTACTTGGCGTGATTTCATTTTACGATGTGGCGAGAGCGGTGCTTGAGGCGCAAAGTTTCGAGAATAAGATGTTGAAGGCCTATATTCGCGATTGGCCAGTTGAAGAAAGTGAAGAATAATGTTGTTCGAGAATTAGATACCCCACAAAGCCTGCAATGATAGTTGCAGGCTTTTTTTTGCTAGATCATCTTTGAGAAGGATAGTTAACATGCAAATAGCGATAGTAGGAGCTGGTATATCTGGCTTGACTGCAGCACGTCAATTACAGTCGCAGGGACATTCCGTAACCGTGTATGAAAAAAGTGCAGGGGTGAGCGGGCGTATGAGCACGCGAATGACAGAGTTTGGAGGCTTTGATCATGGCGCACAATACTTCACAGTCGCGTCAGAGCGGTTTAAGAAAGAGGTCGCAGATTGGTTGAAAGTGGGCTGGGTAGTAGCGTGGGAAAGTAAGCTCGTTAGCCTCGATGCTGGCATGATGGAACCAGCTAGTTGTACCGGTAAGCCTTTTGTACCTGTGCCGGGCATGGACTCGCTAGGCCAACAACTGGCGCATGGCCTGGATGTAAGAACCGGGCAGCAAGTGGTGGCGCTTGAGAAAACCGATAATCAATGGCGACTGTCGGTCAAATCTGAAGAGGCGCCAAATGCTGCTTCCGCCGGTCCCTTCGATGCTGTGATACTGGCTATTCCGCCAGAGCTGGCGACGCTATTATTGGAAGGGCATTCAGCCTTCTATAATAAAGTCAAAAACGTAAAATTAGATCCTTGCTGGACATTGATGCTGGCGTTTCCCACGCCGCTCAATCTGGCCTATGACGGCGCGTGGATTTCGCATTCAAAATTGGCCTGGATTTCCCGCGATACTTCTAAACCCGATCATCGCGCGGGCGAACGTTGGGTTTGTCATGCGACGCCAGCCTGGAGTAAAGAACATCTGGAAGATGATGCAGAACGGATTAAAGACAAGTTGGCAAAGGCATTTCATGAAGCGACCACAACCCCCGTACAGCAACTCCATGCCACAGCACATCGATGGCGATATGCTCAGGCAACTAATCCATTGCCTGAATCTTGTCTGTGGGATGCTAAAGAGGGCTTAGGCGTTTGCGGCGATTGGTTTGCGGCTGGGCTCGATGGCGTTGGTCGCGTCGAGAATGCATTCTTAAGTGGTTTGGCACTGGCGAAAGAAATGTAAACCAGTTTATTCTAGTCAGGAAAAATCAACCACTCAGTAACGGTTCAGTAAAATCGTGAGTGGTTTTTTTACGCCTTTTCACCAGTCTGCAGACGCCATAGTGAGGCATAGCCGCCGTTGCGTGCCAATAGTTGATCATGCGTGCCACTTTCAACAATCTCTCCCGCTTCCATCACATGTATGCAATCAGCGTGGCGTATGGTCGAGAGCCTGTGCGCAATGACTATCGTGGTGCGGTTGCGGCTGACGATTTCCAGACTGCGCTGGATCGCTGCTTCAGTTTCATTATCGACCGCGCTGGTTGCTTCATCCAAGATCAGGATCGGTGGATTTTTCAGTATGGCACGTGCCAATGCCAATCGTTGGCGTTGTCCGCCCGAGAGTTTTTGGCCGCGTTCACCAATCCGTGTGGCAAAACCTAGCGGTAATTTGTTAATGAATTCAGTTGCTTCGGCAGCGTCTGCTGCATCTGCGATTGCCTGTTCAGTTGCACCGCTTACGCCATAAGCAACGTTATCGGCAATCGTGCCGTCAGTGAGAAAACTATCCTGCGCAACGTAGCCGATAGAGCGGCGCAAATCTTGTAAATTTATTTCATCGACAGCTTGTCCATCGAGTAAAATTCGACCCGATTGCACGGAATAAAATCGCAACAATAGTTTGACCAAGGTCGATTTGCCTGATCCTGTTGAGCCGACGAAGGCGATGGTTTGTCCTGCCGGTATCGTCAAGTTGATATTTTTTAAAGTGCTTGTTTCATTTTCTTTATTATAGGAAAAGTTCACCTGTTCAAAACGTAATTCCCCGCGTACTTTTTGCGCTGCCAGATGCGCGCCTTCGTAGGTGATATTGATCGGTGTATTCAATAAATTCATGGCACGGTCAATGGCTGACATTGAACGTTGATACATGTCGGCGACATCAGCCAGGCCAGTCAATGGCCAGAGCAAACGCTGCGTGAGAAATACCAATACTGAATACGCACCAACGGCGAGTTCGTCATGCAAGGTCAGCCAGCCGCCATACACCAGTGTCGCCGTGAAGCCAGCCAGAATCGCCATGCGGATAACCGGTGTAATCGCCGCGCTAATTGCGATGGCGCGCTGATTTGCCGTGCGGTAGGCGTCACTGGCTTGCGCAATATGTTGTGTTTCAAAACTCTCGGTAGCGAAGGCTTTAATTGTCGCCAAGCCCAGCAAATTATTATTCAAGCGCGCACTGACATCGCCAGCGGCTTCGCGCACTTCGGCATAACGCGGCGCCAGTCGTTTTTGAAACCAGAACGCGCCAAAGAGTATCGCCGGTACTGGCAATAGCGAAATGATTGCCAGTGAAGGTTGCAGGGTAAAGAACACCGCACTGACCATGATCGAGGAACACACTACCTGAATAATTTGGTTGGCGCCGCCGTTTAAAAAGCGCTCCATCTGGTTAATGTCTTCGTTCAAGATCGACATTAAGTTACCAGTGCGCTGATTTTCAAAATACGCCATCTCCAGTTTTTGCACATGGCTGTAGGTATCCAGGCGCAAATCGTGTTGCAGGTTTTGCGCCAGCTTGCGCCATTTGATTGACAATAAATATTCGAACCAAGACTCGCCACCCCAGATCAGCGCATTCAATGCACCCAGCAACATCAGTTGATGCCAGGTGTCGGTGATACCAAAACCGCCAAGCACTTTTTTAGCCAAGAAACTTTTATCGCCATTGACAACGATATCGACCGCAACACCGATCAGCACCTCCGGCAAAATATCAAAGAATTTATTTAAGATTGAATACAGTGCAGCCAGGCGAAAATCGCGTTTGTACGCACCGGCATAGCTGAGCAGTTTTTTGAGCGGATGAATAGGGGCCATAGCTAAAGAGAATGAGGATGGAAGGATTTTATTCGCCGCAGAGGCGCAAAGGGCGCAGAGGAAAACACTAAGGATTTTCTCTGCGCCCTTTGCG
>JANYFV010000100.1 GCA_025359635.1 Undibacterium sp.
TGAAGAAATGGTCAATATGATTTCAGCATCACGTTCGTATCAGACTAATGTCGAAACGATGAATGCCGCGAAAACGATGTTGATGAAGACATTGACGCTCGGTCAGTAAAATGAAAAATAAAGAGGAATCATTATGAGCACCGTACAAACCAGCACTGTTGACCCAACTCTACTTGCGAATATGAATGGAAGCAAGACGACCAAAACTTCCACTGAGGAAGCGCAAGATCGTTTTATGAAATTGCTTGTGACCCAGATGCAAAATCAAGATCCGCTCAATCCCATGGATAACGCGCAAGTGACTAGCCAGCTCGCACAATTGTCGACAGTAACAGGAATTGACAAGCTAAACGCCTCGGTCAATGCAATGAGTGCTAATTTTCAGGCATCGCAAAATTTGCAGGCTGCAAACATGATTGGACATGGTGTGATCGCACCCGGCAGTTCAATTGGCTTGAAAGATGGTAAAGCAATTTTCGGTCTTGAGCTGCCACAAAATGCAGATAGTGCGGAGATTACAATCAAGGATTCATCTGGTGCAACAGTTCGAAAAATGAGTTTAGGTGTGCTTCCTTCGGGAGTGAATACTATGACTTGGGATGGTAAAACGGATAGCGGTGCTACCGCTGCAGATGGTAAGTATTCATTTAGTGTCAGCGCAAATTCAGGCGATAAAAAATTGGATGTAACAAACTTGAGTTTTGGCATTGTGTCGAGCATTACTTCTACCCTTCAGGGCGCCAAATTAAGCGTGGCAGACATCGGAGATATACCGATGTCTGACATCAGACAGATCTATTAAATTGTTTTTATTAGTTTCATAATATTTGCGCAGTTTTTTTGTGGCAATGCGTGAGTCCAGTATTTAATATCAAGGAGAAAAATCATGGGTTTTCAACAAGGCTTAAGCGGACTCAACGCCGCATCTAAATCTCTGGATGTCATCGGCAATAATATTTCAAATGCGAATACGGTTGGTTTTAAGGCTGCACAAGCGCAGTTTGCTGACGTGTATGCTAACTCGCTTAGTGGCGCTGGTGGAACCGGTGTTGGTATTGGTACCAAAGTGGCTGGAATCGTTCAACAATTTACCCAGGGAAACGTGACAGCGACCAATAATCCTTTAGACATTGCAATTAATGGATCAGGTTTTTTTCGAATGTCAAATAATGGCGCCATTTCTTATACGAGGAATGGTCAGTTTCAACTCGATAAAAATGGTGGGATAGTAAACTCTCAAGGGTTAGGGCTTACTGGATACGTGGCCGATGTGAACGGTGTACTTTCAACCGGTTCAGCCGTTCCCTTGACGATTAATACATCCGACATCGCGCCGAAACAAACCGATAACGCCACAGCACTACTCAATCTTGATTCGCGTTCTCTTATACCAGGTACTGTTGCTGGTGTGCCACCGGCAATTACTGTTCCGTTCTTGATTACGGATCCAACGACTTATAACAATGCAACATCCGTTGCAGTTTTCGATAGTTTAGGAAATTCGCATGTATTGCAAACTTTTTATGTAAAAGTTGATCCTGCTCTTCGACCACCACCTGCTCTCCCTGCGGGTATTACAAGTCAATGGGATGTATTTGCGTCGGTGGATGGTGTCCTAATACCGCGAGCTGCAGTTGTTCCTTCGCCAGTAAATGCAATGGGTACACTAAACTTCAACGCTTTTGGTCAATTGATAGGCACTCTGCCCGCAGTTGCGACGTCTCCTAAGGCTTTGTTAATTGACATTCCCGTGACTTCGGGTGCGATAACACCAATTTCAACGCCCAATATCATATTTGATTTAGCTGGTTCAACCCAATTTGGTTCATCATTTAGTGTCAATTCGTTAAAGCAAGATGGTTATACGTCGGGAAAGTTATCTAAATTCAATACAGCTAAAGATGGAACGATTGTTGGAAGCTATACCAACGGAAAAACTTCGGTTCTTGGACAAGTTGCGCTGGCAAATTTTACCAATCCAAATGGCCTGCAATCCTTAGGTGACAACCAATGGAATGAAACTTCAAGTTCTGGTCCATCTTTGGTGGGCGCGCCTACAACCGGTAGTTTTGGTGCATTAACGTCGAGTGCGACGGAAGATTCAAACACCGATCTCACCGGCGATTTAGTTAACTTGATCACCGCGCAACGTATCTATCAGGCCAATGCGCAAACGATCAAAACACAAGATCAAGTACTGCAGACCTTGGTTAATTTACGTTAATTAATTGAGTGATGGCGAAAATTTCCATTAGCAAAAGATTGACCAGGAGCTGGCGATGGATCGATTAATCTATACCGCGATGACAGGTGCTAAGCATGTGCTTGAGCAGCAAGCAACTACGTCACACAACCTCGCCAACGCAACGACGACGGGATTTCGTGCGCAGCTCGATTCATTTCGCGCAGTTCCGGTATTAGGAGAAGGCATGCCAACGCGTGCTTTTGTTGTTGATGCGACGGTCGGCACAGATTTTTCAACTGGAAGTATGCAAAATACTGGCCGCGAATTGGATGTTGGAATTCAGGGGAAGGGTTGGCTCGTCGTTCAAAAAGAAGATGGCTCCGAAGCTTATACGCGGCATGGTAGTTTGAAACTCAGTGAAAACGGTATATTGCAAACACAAAGTGGACTGATTGTTGTCGGAGATAGCGGTCCTATTACCATTCCCCCTGAAGTGTCGATTGCAATAGCGAAAGATGGCACTGTTTCTTCGATTCCTACAGGGACAAAACCGAGTGCAGTACAAGTAATCGGACGCCTAAAATTGGTCAATCCGCCAGAGGAAGATTTAGTCCGCGGTGATGACGGATTATTCAAAACCAAAGACAACGTACCTGCTGACGCGGATGCAAATGTGAGCGTAGCTGGTGGCATGTTAGAAGGTAGTAACGTCAACGTTGTAGAAGCAATGGTGAGTATGATTAATCTGGCTCGCCAGTTTGAAATG
>JANYFV010000118.1 GCA_025359635.1 Undibacterium sp.
GAGAAACAGGCTAACCAACAAAACTAGCCTTACCCGTCTCCAGCTGTAGAAGTTTGGCGGCCTTGGCGCTAAGGAGGATGACGCGGCACTATTCATATTCTGGTACGTCCTAAAAAAAGCTAACAAATTATCGGTTAAAGCCCGTTCCAACCACAGAATCAGTTTACCCGCTTGGTGTGACTTCGTGGTTCGCCAGAGACCAAGCGCGTTTAGTTGGGCTTCCCTAGTCTGCGATTCATGGCCGTTGACGCGCGAAGAATGCCCAGATCAATGCCGCTCCATTTGGCGTCATAGGTGACGGGCCTAATAGTCGCGGGCGGCGCCAGTAAGGTTGCGGCAGACCATGTCCACCACCATGGATGGTGACAAGTTCTACCTCGAATTTGCTGTTATCGCGCCACAATGCATGCTCGACTTTCACTGCGTCAGTCTCGTGTGCTGGATTCACTGTTGCAGCGCCAGCGATCTTGTTTTGTTCAGCGAAGTATTGTGCCGACGCGCTGGCCGATAGCAGCATGCCACCCTTATAGAACAAACCAAAGAGGCTGGTTTCGCCACCATCGAACGGTACCAAAGGGTCTTTGGTACCGTTCATGATCATGACAGAAGTGCCTTGTCCGGTTGGCTTACATTTGAAATTCTCTGCGGTTGGCACGCTGGCAGAAACTGCCGCCACTGCGCGAAATTTTTCTGGCGCTTCAATCGCCAGACGAATCGACATCATGCCTCCAGAGGAAACCCCGGTCGCAAATACGCGTGCCCGGTCGATACCAATTTCGGTAATCAGTTTGTCGGCTAGGATGCCCAAGAATTTAACATCATCGACTGCGCGACCATTCACATTGAAGTCGCCGATTTTGCTACAGTCGTTCCAATCGGAAGAGCTGGCATTCGGATACACCACTGCGAAGCCAAACTCGTCAGCAAGGCGATCAAATCCATACCCCGTCTCGAGGCGAATTTGCGCACCGTTTTGGCCCGATCCATGCATCACCATAAGCAGCGGCGCGCCTTTCGCCAGCCCTTTCGGAAGGTAGGTGCGATAGCTTCGTTTTAAGCCGTCCACCTCGAAGGAAGCCTTGCTCACTGTGCCTGACAACTGTGGCAACTCAGGATCAGCCGAGTAGATAAAATAGCCGAACAGTGCACCGCACACTGCCATTAAACCAAGTAAGCCATACAGGCAGAAACGCAGGAAACGTAGAAATTTTTTCATGATGAGCTTTGTGATGATAGTTAGTAATTAAGATTGCAGGTGACTGTTGAGTCTCTATGAAACGACCATTTTTAAAATGCGAAAACCGCCATTCACTGTCATGCCGGACTTGATCCGGCATCCAGTTTGACACCCCTGAAGGTGAATTCTGGAGTCCGGATCAAGTCCGGTATGACGATCACGGGGGTTTTTGATATCGTCATCATAGCGACTGAATAGTCAGGATGGCAGGGTCATTTTTTCATTCCATTTGGCCAGATTCACACCCTTCACTAGCAGCCACAAGCAAAGTGAAGCTTCTCCAATCAGGCATGGAAACAAAATGGCTGGGCTAATCACATTGGCGAATGCAGGGAAAAACAGCGCAGAAAAACAGCCGATCAAATAACACACACCTGCGATCTGCATAAGCACACCAATCACCTTTGGCAAATAGCCGGATTTAAAGATCAGGTAACCATAAATAATGCAGGTCGCACCAAATAATATGAGCGCAATATTGAACGCGACATCATGTGCCTTCAAAGAAAAATTTGCAAGAGCGTGTAATTGTGCTGGCTCAAAGGCTTTTGCCATGCTGGTGCTGGTCAATAGTGGTTTGACCAAAAACTGAAAGAACTTACTGACGATTTCAATCGCAAGTGACAGTAAATTGAAAAACACGGCTAGAACGATCAGGTTCCGATTGACAGGCTTGAGTAATAGATAGAGCAACCACGACAAGGGAATCACGCACAACACTAGCATCATATTGGCAAAGGCACTGAGATTCCAGAGTATTGGCTCGGCAAGAATAGTCTGGGCTAAAGTGGTGACATCACCCGATGCCCGAAAATGATTCATCGCGTAGGCTTCAGCAAAAATGCCCAAGCCGATGACCGCCAGATACAGCGCGCCAGCGATACGAGCAAGCAGTTGTGGGGAAGTCTCGAGAGTGCTATTTTTCATGGTTAATTCTTTCTTTAATTATTTGAATTTTCAAGTGTTCGGCTGTCGACGTCGTCGCTAAAAAACCTTTCGCCGCAGAGTCGCCGAGAGCGCAGAGAAATGCCTTAAAAATTCCTCACTGCGTTCTCTGTGGCAAAAAAATAATTTCTTGTTCTTTAGCTTTTGACTGAGCAGTAACTAAAATTTTTCAGTAAGTATGTTTGTCTTGTATGAAGCGAACAGCCTGCTTTTTTGTCTGGAAATCAGCTAGGCCTTGCGCCACCTGTCTCCGTGTTTTTTCACATAATGACGATAAACGTAAGGCCAGGGTAAGGCGACATATACCAGAACGACAAGCGAAATAGCAAAAACATCGGGCAACATTTTTTCTTCCAGTTGGCCCGATCGCCATAATGGCAAAGCGACGATGCCTAGCCAGATCGTTTTCCAGATCAATTCCCACATTAGAATAGGTAGCATCTGCAAGGGATAGCGAATACCAACAGCACACAACAAAGAAAAGGCCGCCATCATACAGAGCTCCACGCCGTGCATAAATTCCCATGGCTTGGCGTGTCGAATGATAGTTGGCCATATATTGATCCCTAGCCCAATGACGACCAACAGATACATGGCGCGTAGTACGTAGAGACGCGACAGCGAGACTTCATTCATTTTTCTTCCTCCTAAATAGATTTTTTGTAGGCAATTACTAAGTTCAGCGTCAGAATAAATCAACCAGTGAACCAAACTAAGCCTATTGCGATAACAGACAGAAGTATGGCGTCCAGACACGGTAGATTGCGACGAAATACAAGTGGGCTGATTTTGCATACACAGCCCACGTTAGCACTCCATGCAAAGTTTTCCTCATTGTAAAAAATAAAATCAATACGTATTTCGACGCCCACATAGAACAAAGCCAGGTACTGAAGTCATTGGATAAGTAATGTAGCAATTTGGAACAAATCACAAAGAAGGCGTATCCTAACCATATAAAAACACTTGGAGCCGAGCATGCGTGTATTTGTGGCGAGCTGTTTGATATTCATCTCAAATCTGGCGCAATCCAGCGAGACTTTAACCTTCGTCATTACCGATGGAGCGGGGATGCCTTTCATTAATCAAAGTCTGGCGAAGCAGACAGATTTTCCTGGCATTTTGGTCGAATGGAATACCGCATTGGCCAAACAACTCGGTAGAAAAATGCTCACGGGTGTGTATCCAAGCAAACGTGTGGTGCGCGTCATGGAAGACGGTACCGCCAATGCCCTGTGTTATGTGCTGCCGCAATGGTTGCCCTCGGAACTGGCGAATCAACTCATCTGGTCGCCGCCATTTTTGGCAGATCAGGAGCGCGTGGTATTCCGCAATGACCAAAAACCCATCACGCAATTATCCGATCTTTACGGTATAAAGATAGGTTCTGTACTTGGCTACAAATACGCCTCTTTGCAAAACGATCTGGATGCAAAAAGAATCTTCCGTGATGACGCACCGACCGATGTGCTGTTATTTGAAAAGCTATTTCATGGCCGCTACCATTATCTGATTGCGCATGACTTGACCACGGCCGGGTATCGCAAAACTGAACCGCGCATGAAATCCTCTTTAAGCTCCAGCTT
>JANYFV010000135.1 GCA_025359635.1 Undibacterium sp.
CCTGCGGAGCCGAGTAAGGCCCCGTCTTCTGAAAGTGCGACGAGCGCAACGGGCAGTTGATCCTTTTGCATGGACAGGTAAAGTTTCTCGGTCCGCTGCTCAAGTGTAACTGACGGATTTAAATAACCGAACTGAGCGTGCTGCCAAGCCGCCACAGTATGGAGATGACACTCGAAGTCTGCCAAATATTCGATTCGCATTTGAGATGCTTAACAAATAGCGTTTATCCGCCGCACCGGAAACGCAAAAATAAAAATCCGCGATCATTGCGGCGGATAAACCTTGTTGGACTGAACCGACTTTGAGTCGATTGATTAAGGGGATTGTATGCGAATTGCTCGCTTGATTGCTAGTCAATTAGCAAGGAAATTCTTTAACTTCTGGCGAACATCAATCGATCACCTGCATCGTTCTGTGACCGCAGTACGGGCAACGCAGTACATCCATTGACTCACACGCGACATAAACGCTTGCACACTTTCGATGATGACTGCTTGTGGCATTCGTTCTGCTGACTTGCGTAGTGGTATTTCAATGCCAATATCGGGTTGATTCAAGCTCACGCGAAACAAGCAATGCAAAGCACAACCCGTCGCGAAGAGCGTCACCGTTATTTCTTTGCATTCTTCCAAGCCAAATTTACAAATAAGAAATTTATTTCGACTGTCAGCTAGTGTCACGCACCAGGCCGTCAAATTTTCCAAAACGGCCTTTCCAACCCCAAATCAATCGCCGCTTCGAACCGTGATTTTTTCAACATACTCGCGAATCATCAGCCACCTCGCACTCTTCAAGTCAAACAAAATGTAGTATTAATACAACCAATTCATCAGGCAATTAACTTCAAATTTTCTAGTTAAAAACCTATCCTCATATAGGAAAATTCCTTATAAGCAGAAGAGTTATTTTTAATTCCTCAAACATCCATACAAAAATATTAATTATTCAATTGAAAAAAATGTAGTAATATTACATTGCAATTTTATATTTACATTTAAACTTGAATTTCAAACTCCATCAATGATTCGCCCCCACCATCGTTAGAGGACCCTGTCATGCATGCACGAAACAGCTTTATCCATCGCTTGAAATTATCGCTCGCCCTTTGTATTAGCTTAGTCGTCTTACTCGGTTGTGGCGGCAGTAACCAGGCAACACTGACGGAACCAATCAAGGCCTCCACACAGAAGGCCAGATTCTCAACACAGGCTGCATTGCAGGCTAGCCCTCCGGCAGCGGCGACAATTCGTATGCACTTCCACCGCGCCCAGCATGACGCGGCGCAATGGGGTGTGTATTCTTGGTGGGGACCGGTGACGCCGAGTCAGGCCTGGATCACCGACCGCTTCATGCTGAGCAATGCTGATGCTTTTGGTGGCTACGTCGATATCCCTATCGATGCTGCTAAACCCGCTATCTGGTTTTTGGTGACCGATGGTTTCGGGAATAAAAACTGCGGCAACGATCAGCATGCCGATTTCAATGCCGACATCGCAACGACGGGTCAGGAAATCTGGATGCTGGAAGGTGATTGCGCGGTGTATTCAACCGCACCTCCTATCAGCTTTGGCAACCTGAGTAAGGCAAGCGCACACTGGCTAACAGCCGAGACTATCGCCTGGCCAGGGGTTGCAAATAGTGGCAGCTACAAATTGTTTTACGCGGCGAATGGTGGATTAGGATCAGATACCAGCGGTGTCACCGGCGCGGATGGCAGCATCGCGTTAAGCATTAATAATAGCGGCTTAACTGCAGCACTCAAGACGAAATTCCCTCACCTTAGTACTGCCACCACGCTCAATTTATCGGCCGTCGATGCGGCCAGTATTTCTAACAAATTAAGCGGCCAATTTGCTATCGCCCAATACGATGGAAATGGCGATCTGCTACAAGTGACTTCATTACAGACGGCGGGCATGCTTGATGCATTGTATGCGAGCAAAGCTGCCGACACAAAATTAGGTTTAAGCTTTGAGCGCAATGGCGCACCTACCTTCCGCGTATGGGCGCCAACTGCCAAATCGGTCAAACTGAATCTTTACGCTGATGCGAATGCCAGCAGCAATAACCAGGTCACGTTAAGCAAAGATAGCGCCAGCGGTGTATGGAGTTATACCGCCAGAGACGCGAGTTGGACCAATCGCTTTTACTACACTTACACGGTCGACGTATTGTCGCGTTGGGTGAGCAATACGCTCGTCAGTAATGTGGTAACAGATCCGTATTCTCTGAGCTTAAATGCCAACGGCCAGCGTAGCTTTGTCGCGAATCTGGATAGCCGTGATCTGAAACCACATGGTTGGGATGATCAGGACATACCGGAACTGGAAAGCCCTAGCGATATCGCTCTGTATGAACTGCATATTCGCGACTTCAGCGTCAACGACCTGACTGTGCCGACTGCGCATCGCGGCAAGTTTTTAGCTTTCACCGATACACATTCAAACGGCATGCGTCATTTGCAGTCATTGCAACGCGCTGGCATGACACACATTCACTTGTTACCTAGCTTTGATATCGCCAGCGTTTCTGAGACTGGCTGCACTAACACCGTGGTGCCAAACGCAGCGCCAGATTCCACTGCGCAGCAAGCTGCGGTTGCCGCGAATCAGAATGCCGATTGTTTCAACTGGGGTTATGACCCCGTGCATTACAGTGCACCGGATGGCAGTTATTCTACCAATGCGAACGACGGCGCAGTGCGCGTGCGTGAGTTCCGCGACATGGTCAAATCGCTGCATGATCAAGGCTTGCGCGTCACCATGGATGTGGTCTACAACCATACCAGCCAGGCTCAGCAAGGCCCGTTGTCAGTGCTCGACAAAATTGTTCCCACTTATTACTACCGTCTGAATGCGAATGGCGACATCACCAATGACAGCTGCTGTTCCGATACTGCGGTAGAGAACGCAATGATGGCGAAACTGATGATAGATTCAGTGGTGAATTGGGCCACGCAATATAAGGTCGACAGCTTCCGCTTTGATATCATGGGTATGCATCCTTTGCCTGTCATCAGCAAATTGCAAGTGGCCGTGAATCAAGCCGCACATCGCAATATTTATCTGTACGGCGAAGCCTGGAACTTCGGTGTCATTGCCAACGATGCCAGATTCATACAAGCGCGCCAGGCTAATTTATTCAATAGCGGTATTGGCTCGTTCAACGATAGATTGCGTGACTCTGTGCGCGGTGGCGGCTGTTGTGATGGCGGCAGCAATCTGATTAGCCAGCAAGGCTTTATCAACGGCGCGTATTACGATCCGAATGCCCTGAGTACGCAAACCAAAGATGATCTGCTGCGCCTGACCGATCTGGTACGCGTCGGCTTATCGGGCACCTTGCGCGACTATAGTTTTACTGACCGTAACGGCGTCACGCAGAAAAATTCCGCGATGGATTATTTTGGCCAAGCTGCCGGCTACACCGCCAACCCGGCTGAGACCATCAACTATATCGAGGCACATGACAACCAGACTTTATTTGATCTGAACGCCTACAAACTCCCGGCTGCAACTAGCATCAATGACAGGGTACGCGTACAAAATCTTGGGGCTGCGATTACGATACTGTCGCAAGGGGTACCTTTCTTCCATGCAGGGCAAGAAATATTGCGTTCAAAATCTCTCGATCAAAATAGCTACGACGCCGGTGACTGGTTCAATCAACTTGACTTCACTTATCAGAGCAATCATTTCGGTATCGGCTTACCAATGGCTGGCAGCAATCAAAACAATTGGCCGCTGATGTCACCGATCCTGACTAACCCTTTGATTAATCCGGGGCCAGCTTCGATACTCAATGCGCGCGATTACTTTACTGAAATGCTCGCGATACGCAATGATTCCACCCTATTTCGCTTACGCACAGGGCAAGACGTGATTGACCGTCTAGCGTTTTACAACGTCGGCCCGCAGCAACAAACAGGCTTGATTGCCATGAGTATTGATGGGCAAAACCCACGGCCATATCGTGGTGCCAAGTACAAACGCGTGGTGGTGTTTTTCAACGTCGATAAAGTCGCCAAAAACCTGACTATCGATGCAATGCGCGGCAAGTTCTTAGTAACACATCCGATTCATTGGTTCTCAAGAAGTGATCCACTGCCCAGAAGCGCGAGCTTCAACCGTAACACCGGCGCTTTTAGTATTCCTGCTCGTAGCACGGTGGTCTTTATAGAACCCTGATTCGCCCCCTGATTTTCTGCCTAAAGCGCATAATCAAATGAGACCAGATTGCTCTGGTCTCATTTTTTTAGTTTAGAAATTTCATCGCCAATATACTCAAGCATTTGAAGGTTTTGAGCTAGAACATCTTTTAGCACAGGATCATGCGCACTCAATTTCCGAGGCTTCTGGTCATTCATCCCGAAGCGTGCACACAGCTTCAGCACCAGTATCTTGGTACCCCTCATGTTGCCAAATTATTGAACAAAAGTAAGTCCATTTGTGGTTTTATGAGCAAGCATTAATATGTGTTCACAGCCTACTTCTGAAATATTGATACGAATTCAGTTGTACAAAATTCCGTTTATCACAATAATCATATTGCGCTCACCATTTACTGCGGTTAAATTTTTTCACCAATGACACACGGCATGGGTATCCGATCAAAAATTTTACTAGCGTTCATCCTCTGCTTTGGCACGATGGTTGGTATTAGCTTGAGCCTGCTGCATCGAAGCATGTATGAAAGTTACGATGAGATTGAACGCAATGAAATTGCAGTCGATGTCGAGCGCATGGTGCAAAGCATAGAAACCAGTACCACCAGCTTACGACTCAAAACACGTGACTGGGCAGCCTGGACTGAAATGCACAACTATGTACTCAAACGCGATCCGGAATGGGAAAAAGAAAACCTGAGTTTATCCACCCTTGAATCAGCCGATTTAAGCATGGGGATGATCTTTAACTTGAATGGTGATTTATTGTCGACAATCGCGCCCAGACAAATAAAACAAGAGCTGAATTTGCCATTGCTTCTCAATAGCCCTTATGCGGCAATTTATAAAGGCGGCACCCGCGAACCGCAATGTGGCCTGATGAAGACTGATATTGGCCTGATGCTCACGTGCTGGGCAGGAATTGTACGTAGTGATTTAAGTGGCGATATCGTCGGCACAGTAGTTCTTGGGCGCATACTGGACCCAATTCGCATACTGAAGTTACGTCGCCAAACCGGTGCGCTTTTCGAGATAAGTAGCACTTCAGATATGCCCAAAAATCTAAGTAAATGGCCGGGTAGACTGAGTTCAAATTCATTAGGGACTAGCGATTTTTGGACGATACACGAACCCAATGTTGTCCACTTATTTTTTCGCCTGCAAGATATCCTAAAACAAGACGTCGGCCTGCTCACACTAGACAAGCGTCGGCCAGTACACGAACAAGGCGAACGACTATACGTACAGACACGCGAGCAGCTTGTATGGGTCGTAGTGATCATGACGGCGGTACTTGCCCTGACCCTCAATTTTTTACTGATTGATAGACTACGGCGGTTCGCCAAACAATTAGTCGAACTAGCAAAAAAATCCACCTGGAATACCCGCATTGATATCAAGGGGGACGATGAACTAGGCTTAGTTGCCACCAACGTCAATAAATTGTTGGCTCTGATTGAATCTCAAGTCGCAGGACTGAATGCGTTAAGCATGACCGATGCCTTAACCGGTTTAGCAAATCGACGTGCCTTCGATATCCGGCTGGCACAAGAATATTCCAGGGAACAGCGAAATGGAAAACCATTGGCCTTGCTGGTACTTGATGTAGATCACTTCAAACAATACAACGACCATTATGGGCATCCGGCAGGCGATGCCGTATTGCAGGCTTTAGCAGAAATATTACGTAGATCTAAGGGGCGCATTTCTGATCTCGCAGTTCGCCTGGGCGGTGAGGAATTTGGCATTCTTTTGCCAGAATCCGATATTAATGGTGCAAAAATAGTGGCCGACCATATTCATCAACTTTTGCGCGAGGCCAACATTGCGCACATCGCATCGCCGGTAGAGAACCGGCTAACGGTCAGCATTGGTTTCGCGATAGCCCATGACGAAGCACTTGAAGTCTTTGTGCGGCGTGCTGATCAAGCACTTTATCGAGCCAAGCATCAAGGAAGAAATTGCTCTTGCAATGCTGAAGAGATCAATTTGGTTACGTAGCGTAAATGCACATTGCAAGACAATCTCACATTCGACCTCCTATTTAAGAATACGTATATATAGAAAAATATTTACACATTAAAACGAAACGAATAACGAGGTCAATAATTGGCCATTTCACTTGTGGGTATTTATCCTGAATCCATAAAATTTCCTGAATTGCATTCCACCGGAAAACAACAATTTTCCGAAACAAAATTTAACAAATTGATGTAAAAAATCAAAAAACTGTTGCTTTTTTGCATGCCAAATAAAAAAATATGGGAATAGCATACATTTTTGTCACCCAAGACTATACTCAAACGACACGCCACACTGATGACGTGATGAAACTACTTGAGGATAGAAATGAAAAAATTTCAAACTATCAGCTTAAGTCGCTTTTGCGCAATGCTTGCCCTTATGAATATTAGTTCCATTAGCTCCACGCTTCAAACACCATCCTATTGATTTGAACCAATGCCATTACGCATTCAGGCACTATAGCAATCGATTCATTTTGAAATAGAACTCGTTACTGATTGAGAACTGTTGTAAAGCATGAGTAGATATTGTTGGATTCAACATTGATTTAAAATTACTTCACCTACTATCTTTGAGCATTCAATTTTACGCATGCGTAAAGACGTTTGATCTACCGGGAGTTTTACGAATTAAAATTTTTCAAGGAGACAACATGAAATTGAAGCCTGCCCTAGCATTGTTGGTTTTACCTTTAGCTATTTCATCTGCTTATGCGGACGAAGGTGACGGCATGCCAACCTTTACTTTTAGTGGATTTGGAACAGCTGCACTCACCAAATCCAATTCAGATGATGCCGAATTTATCCGGCCAAACCAGGGAAGAGGAGTAACGAGCAACGCCAAAAATAGCGTTGATTCCAATTTTGGTTTTCAGGCCACTGCAAAATTTAACGATATGTTTTCTTTCACTGGACAAGGTTTAGTCCGGAAAATAGTTACCGATGATTTTACTGCCGAGCTAGCGTGGGCATTTGCCAAAGCCAAAATATCCGACAATCTCAGTGTACGTGCAGGTCGTTTTGGTCTACCGGTTTATATGATTTCAGAATATCGCAGTCTTGGCTACGCCAGCACAATGATGCGACCACCGGTGGAAATGTACTCACAAGTTCCAGTTGAAAGCGTCGATGGTGCAGATATTATTTATCAGGGATCTTTTGGTGATACCAACTTTACCGGTCAATTTGCAATCGGCAATACAGAACAAGATTTTAGCGCGGGATTCACCGGAAAATTCACCAAAATGACGGGCATCAATCTGGTCGCCGAAAATGGTCCCTTTACTTTCAGATTTGGTCGCGTTGATACAACAATTAATTCAGACAATTATGCAGCGCTTAATTCTATCGTTGGAGGCTTAAGGGCGTTTAGCGCCAACCCAGGTCTTGAAGCTGCGTTTGGCTTGAAAGCAGTCGCCAACAGTATCGAACTGAAAGACGCAAAAGGCTCCTTTACTTCTGTTGGTATGAGTTTAGACTGGAAAAATATAGTCGCCCAGGCAGAATATGGCAAAAGAAAAGTTGACCGGATATCCATCTCGGATTCAAGTTCCTGGTACACCATGGTTGGCTATCGAATCGGTAAATTTACCCCCTACTTTAATCACGCATCTGTAAAAAAAGATACTCCATATACTATCGCTGGATTACCAACCTCAGGAGCCTTTCCAGCACAGTTTTTAGCAGTCACCAACGGGGCAAATTCTGTGGCATCTAACGGCTCTAATCAAACCAGCAATAGCATTGGTCTACGTTGGGATTTCTACAAATCAGCCGCATTAAAAATGCAATTAGATAGATTCTCGCCTGGGCCCGGTTCTGGCACATTTACTAAAGCGAATCCCGGTTTTACAGGCCCGGTTACTGTCTTTGCCGCTGGCGTAGACTTCGTATTTTAAGGAGGCGAATATGAAAAACTATACTCAAGCAATTGTATTGGCCGCTACGTTGACTATTACTTCCATCCCTTGTTTGGCGGAAGTCGTGATCGTAGTGAATCCCAAAAATGCGGCGCCACAAATGAGTTCAGAACAAGCGTCTCAATATTTTTTAGGTAAATCGACTTCATTGACACCGATAGACCAAACGGAAGGCTCCGCCATACGAGGCGAGTTTTATAAAAAACTCGCCGACAAAGAGGCTTCCCAAGTGAAAGCAATTTGGTCTAAACTAGTCTTCACTGGCAAGGGCACACTGCCAAAAGAAGTTGGTTCTAGCGATGCAGTAAAAAAAGCGATTGCTGCCGATATCAATGCTATCGGTTATATCGAAAAATCTGCTGTCGACGGGACGGTAAAAGTAGTTGCAACATTGCCTTAAAATTTCAGCCTTACTTTGGTTGATTTGAAGGGAGGATATCTCCCTTCAATAATTTTTTTGATAATTGCTCCAACAAGGATAAATGATGAGTATCAAACGCAGAATCTGGGCTTTACCTGTTGTTTCCACCATTATTTTTGGCGCCGGCCTGGCGGTTAGCGTCTATTTTTCTACCGCCGCAATTACCTCAATCAAGACGACAGAAAATATTGATTATCCGGTCCTGGATCGTTCAAAAATTATTCAAAACGATGTACAGGGTTTTGTCGATAACTTAAAACAAGCTGTCGGTGAGGGAGATAAAAAAGCGCTTGATGCAATCGGCGAAAACGCTAAAAAAGTACGAGAAAAATTAAAAAAACTGGGCGACGTTCCTGGTCAGCAAAGCTTATCTGATCGACTCTCGAAAGAGTTTGATGCGTATTACACACCGGCGTTGACGGTAGCCAAAATTATGATGGGTGTTGATCAGGGTGAACCGCAAACTGCGATCGCTCAAATGCAATCGGCGCTTAAGACTCTTGAAGCCGATCTGGAAAAAACCGTCGCTTCTGCACAAAAACAATTTGCAGCTGGTGTTGAAAAAAGTGGTAACAATGTCCGCAATGTTTTGTACTCGATGATATTAGCTGGCATTACTCTTATTTTGGTTTTAGGTGCAGTATCTTTCTTTGTTGTACGTACCATTTGGCAGCAACTAGGCGGAGAACCGGAATATGCCCGAGAAATTGCCGCAGCGGTAGCAGCTGGTGATTTAAGTATGCAAATTGAGATGGATAGTGGCGATAGCACCAGCCTGCTCGCCGCCTTAAAAGAAATGCAAGACCGTCTGCAACACATGGTCTCAGATATTAAAATTTCTGCTGAAACAATTAAGGTTGCCAGCGCAGAAATCGCCTCTGGCAACTCTGATTTATCTTCCCGTACCGAATCACAAGCAAGCAGCCTGGAAGAAACAGCTAGCTCGATGGAAGCATTGACCGACACAGTTAAACAGAATGCCGACAATGCACGCCAGGCAAATCAAATGGTCGAAAGCGCATCTGGTGTTGCAGTAAAGGGGGGCGAAGTGGTCAGTCAGGTCGTTGCTACGATGACCGACATCAATCAGTCCTCCAAGAAAATTGTCGACATTATTTCGGTGATCGATGGCATTGCCTTCCAGACTAATATTCTGGCATTGAACGCTGCAGTTGAAGCAGCAAGAGCCGGTGAACAAGGCCGTGGTTTTGCAGTGGTTGCATCGGAAGTACGTAATCTGGCACAGCGTAGCGCTGCCGCTGCCAAAGAAATCAAAACCTTGATTGGTGACTCCGTCGATAAAGTACATGCTGGCTCGCAGCTGGTCGATCAAGCTGGCCAGACCATGGATGAGATTGTTGCATCTGTCAAACGGGTAAGTGACATCATGACCGAGATTACCGCCGCAAGTCAGGAACAAAGCGCTGGCATTCAAGAAATTAGTCAAGCCATCGGCCAAATGGACGAAATGACGCAACAAAACTCCGCCTTAGTAGAACAAGCCGCCGCCGCCGCAGAATCGTTAGAAGAGCAAGCGGATATGCTGACGCGTTCGCTAGATGTATTTAAACTGATGCCAGGTAAACAAGAACAAAAGCAGATGCCTCAAGTAAGCCGGGCACCTGCTCAGAAAGCCTCTACAAAAGCGGGCAAACGTGCGCCAGTCAGGATCGCTGCAACACCTACCGAAAAAAGTAAATCAGAACCTAAAGCTGCGGACGATTGGGAAGAATTCTAAGCTTCATTCCCTTACTTACCATGTTGAGCTATAACCTTCCCACCCCAGGGAAGGTTTAGTTAGGCGGTTAACGGCGGTTAACGTGTCCGGTAAGACTACAATTATCAATCCCGAATCAAGATAAGAACAATCAACATGCCATTAGTGACCATTACCGTTCGCAAACCCTGCGCATTTAAATCAGCGGTACTTGACGCTGTACACACTGCCCTAGTGTCATCAGGTGTACCTATCACAGACAAATTTCAACGCGTGCTTGAGCTTGATGCGGACGATTTTCAGTTTGATGCCAGTTACCCTGACCTGAGCAGCGAACGCACCGATGATTTCGTTTTGATTGAAATACTCTGGTCAGTCGGCCGCAGCGTCAAGGTAAAGAAGAAACTGCTGACTGAACTGATGCAACTGCTCAACACAGCTGGGCTCGATACTGAGAACGTCATGGTCTGTTTTAAGGAAACGGCATGGGAAAATTGGTCATTTGGTGGTGGTCGGTTGATTCATACGTAAACGCATTCAATGCCAAGCCAAGAATATTCATGACCGTCATTCCCACCATGAAAAAGTGAGAATGACGTCAATATCTATGAATTAAGCGTTGTACTCTACGTACATAAATCAATTGAAACTAATATCCTCTGTCGCATATGGTCGACTCGTGCGATTAAAGTGCACTCAAAAACGCAGTCAAATCTGCAATCTCTTGGGTAGTAAAACCAATCGCAAAACGCTTATCGTAGAACCTCACAACGTCACCCAATTCCTTGGCAGAGCCGTTATGAAAATACGGCGAACGCGCTGCCATTGCTCTTAAGCTTGGCACTTTAACGCGGCCGATGTCTTTCCATTTTCCGGTTTGCAATGCAGCGCCCGGATCAGAGATTTCTACAACTTCTCCAGTCGCGATATTTTTCAAAGTGTACAAAGGCAAATCTGGTGTGCGTACGTTGACGGCCGAGGTTCCGGTATTAAATAAATGCGGCACCGAATTCGTTCCAACATTCGGCGTGCTATGGCAACTGGCGCAGCTGCCGCGTTGCAATGGCCTTCTTAATTCATCACCGAAGCCGCTGACGTTACTGATGTTAAATGGCTTGTTATTGAAAATCCCCTCGCCTCTTGCAATGGATGCCCTGGCAATGTCAGTTGGTGAAATCGTTGGCGGCGGCGGTGCAGGCCTGCCAGGCACGGGCGGTGGTGGCAGTGGGCGATTATCCAATCCACGCCATGCGCCAAACATGGCCATCACGTTGCGGTTAAATGGCGCACCGGTTAAGTAGTCACCCGCGGCAAGGTCATTAATCCCGAAGTAAAAATTATTTACTGTCAGGGCATTTGGCCCGCCGCTAGCTCCAGCGGCATTCAGGCTACCTGCATTGGTGCTATTCAATTGCGCGGTAAATAGAGATTTTTCAAAATCCACAATCGCCCTCTGTTCTGCCGCAGTCAAGCCTTGCGCCGCTTGCGCATGTCCAGTGACTGCACTATTCGATTGATGCAACAAATCAAAATCGGTGCTGGCAAAACATTGCGCTGGCCGGCTACCTATAACGCAAAGCTTGGAGTTAACATCGCTAAAAGTCTCCCGCGCATCCCACATCACCGTGTTCACAAATTTGAGATTGGTACTAGGCAGCGGCCGCCGGAACATAGAAAGCTCTGTGGCGCTGGCAAAGCCATACGGATCATCCACCTTCACCAACACAAACTCGGCCCCGGCAGGAATCGGCAAACCCACCCGTATCAAACCTTTATTCAGTAACATGCTATAAGCCGCCCGTTTTTGCGCCAGCGTTGCCACCGGCGCACTCGGCGAATTGGCCCCATCATTAAGTTTAAAGATAGGGTCATTACCATTCGACTGAATAAACCTGGCCTGCAAACCGGCTGGCGTTATGCTCCAGCCCTGACTCTCCTGATGGCAACTGGCACAAGCGCGGCCATTGCCAAAGGGTTTAAAAAATGGATTATTCGTATCGATAGTGCCGAGCGTAGTTACGGTCAGCGATGTGCCTTGCGGATTCGCTTGCGGCACTGGCACAAGATTGGCAGCGCTTGCGATCCAGGGCGGTGTCAGTAGTAAGCCTACTTGCAGAACCCGCAACATTTTTTTAGTCACTTTCATCTTAATCTCCCTCTGTCGTTAATGACAAATTTTCAATCGGACCACCAGACTGCGTTGCACACATTTTTTGGTATCGATTTTGATAGCTCAATGGTGTAATAGGTCAAAGAGTAAATTTGGAATGTGGAGGAAAAATGGAGATGGTCAAAATCGTCTGATAATGAATTTTAGATTGGCAAAATCGTCGAATTCTTCACAATGATCAATTGATCGCTTCAGTGAGGAGGAATTTCTTGATTTTCAGATTAATGTGACCTATATTCAGCACGTGGCTAAAATTACCACCAATTAAAAAAACGCCAGAAATAAACAACAAAATAATAATTTTTTTGTGGTAAAAAAACGTTTTTTTCATGTGTAAAAAGTCTCTCCCTTGAATTAATTATTTGTGACACCCTACAAATTTTTGACCGTTCGTTTGTAGTTTAAATATGTATAATTTATTTGATTTTCAGATAAATGCCTGCTGATTTTCCTCTCACTTTTATGGAGTCTCACATGCTACAAAAAACAATTTTAGCTAGCGCTTTTTTCGTTTCTTTCTCAGGTGTCGTGATCGCAGCGGATAATGTTGATAACAGGGGCGTGTTCAATCCCAATGTCAATGAGTTAAACCCCGCGTCTGAACCGCCAATGCTTGGCGTTCACTGGACCAAAGATATGCATGCCGCTAAAGTGCACCTTGCCAGAGTTGCTGCAAACATGACCTACCACAAGGGTAAGATAATGCCCACCGCGACGACTATGGCGTTCTTTAGAGGGACCAGTTGGGCAACCTATAGTGGCGACAAAATTACTGGTATCGATGATTGGTACAATGGATTTAGCGGGTCAAACTACGCTGCCACAGTAAAGGAATACACAGGCACCAATGGCTCGGCCGCGAGTTCTCCAACAGCCCATCAGGGTCACTTTATCGATAGTGCAGCCGAAACCAGCAAGGGTAGTACATCAGCTGTCCTTGCAGAGGTTTGTGCTGGAATAACCGCGAGCGGTGCGATCATCGATCCAAATGGCAATGGCTACTATCCTCTGTACAGTGACCAAAAGCGCGGCAGTGCTGGCTACTGTGCCTGGCACAGTGCAGGGACCTGTAATGGAAAAGCCATTCAATACGCATTTTTCTGGAACCTTGATGGCGACGCTGGATGCGATCCTGCAGACACTTCCGGACTTCATTCGCAGGGCTTGGCGGCGCTCGCCAGTGTAATGGGGCACGAATTGGCCGAAGCGATGAGTGACCCGGCTAGCCCGGGTGCTTGGTATGACGCCGCCGGTGCTGAAAATGGCGACAAATGCGCGTGGACTTTCGGAGCGCCACTCGTGACCTTGTCCAACGGCACCAAGTGGAAAATTCAAGGGGAGTGGTCCAACAAAGCCTTCACGGCAGGCACTGGTTATGCCAATTCTTCGGGACAAAAGGGCTGCATAAGCGGTCTTTGAGATGTTCCTAAACGTTGGTAATGAAAAGACGGGCACCAGTCGGATCTCTTGGTTGAGATCCGGGCTGGCTCTCGCCTTTCTGGTCAACGCTCAGGTGCCCGAGATGCATGCGCAAACCGTTTCGCCGCCAAACGTGCGGGGAGTCGCCAATGGTGCGGCGACTCGAAGTGTCTCGCGTTACCTTGGACTTGAGCGTAACTTGGAAGAGGCACTGATGCGGCGAGACCGGCCAGCCACATTAGCACTTCTTACGGATGATTTCGAACTTAGGTCAGCTACCAATGGCGATGCAGAGTCTTCCGAGGTATGGTTAAACCGCGAGTTCGCTTCAAAACAACGTGAAGGAACCGTGCGTGAACTTTCAGTTAGAGAGTTTGACGACATTGCGATTGTCAGTTTTCTCATAGACAGGGGGCAAACGGGTCGACCCGCTTCAGCGACATTCTTCGTCACAGACGTCTGGCGGCAATCAACACAAAGGCTGCTTACACGTTCAATCACCCTAGCCGCTGGCGCGCAAAAAAGAGCTACTCGTCCTAGTGGCCGGGAATAAAAGCAGAAAACTGCAGCACTGACAATAATACCGATTCAGTCGCTAAGAGATCGGTCCCAAGAAGACGATATAAGGTATTCCCGTTGAGCCACTCTACTGCATGCCAATGTTTAGGTATGGATTTTTGTCATCGATGCTGCGATAGAAAAGAGAGTAAATTCGGAATATGAATTGATAAATTTTATTTATTTGGCTGACCGCGTTGAGAGCAATCCGGACATTCGGAATAATGTCGCAACGCAATTAATTTTGTGGGTACAATGCAACTTATTCTAGCGATTCAATTTTGTCTTTCGCATTCCAGATGTGATCAAGTTTTGGTACATGTTAGTTATCCAATCTTGATCCTATAACTGGTAAAGGAAAATCATGAACGTCTATCAGAGCGGTGGTACCAACACTACCCAGATCGGCTACACCAACAAAAACCATCAGCTGAATACGGGACACAAAAACGCGTCAGGCACTGATCACCGGCAAGTCGTTTATCGTATGCTCTGCTTAAACATACATTGCGGTCACTTTTATGGAGCAAACGGTACTGACGTCTTTCAAAGAAAGTGTCCCGCATGTCAAGGTGGCACCGATGGAATTGCTTTCTAACCCCATGCAAGAACCGATACGCAGCTTAAGGATAAAGTATGGATACTGAACGATTCCCGGAGATAATTCAGGAAATTTATAGTCTAGTATCTGAATTAGAAAGTATGTTTAAAGGCAGGCATTTTACGCCTGACGGCCATATGGTTGGGAGTATTGGTGAGGCTATAGCAAAACATTATTATGATCTCCAATTGCTTACAGCATCGTCTAAAGGCTGTGACGCTATTAAAGATGGTAAATCAATTGAAATTAAAGCTACGCAAGGTTCAAATGTAGCGTTTAGATCATCTCCAGAATACGCTCTTATTTTTAAAATACACAAGGATGGTAGCTTTACCGAAATTTACAACGGTCTAGGAAGGCGTATCTGGCTTCATTTTGCGGACCGAAAATTACCTAGCAACGGCCAATTTCAGATCACTATGAATAGGCTAAAAGTGTTAAACACATTGGTCGATCCCTCAGAACGCATCCAACGTGTTATTCCATAACTGCGCGCAAGTCATGTTCTTTTTGCGTCTGTAAATAAATTTATGCCATTTACACCTTTTCATCTAGGCCTAGCACTTGTCGTTAAGCCAGTTGCTCAACGTAACTTTAGCCTTCTCGCCTTTTCTATAGCTCAAATTGCTATGGATATCGAACCTTTAATTGGCATGATTCGAAACTCAGCAATTCTTCATGGCCCAACGCATACTTATCTTGGGGCTATAGCTATTGGTTTGTTAGTGGGTTTTGTTTCACCGTATATTTATCGTCCAATAATCCGTCGTTATAATTGCGAGATAACTTTCCATAAACTTGTGTGGTTATCTGAGCCAGCAGAACCAAGCCATACCGCTATTTGGTCGGGTGCATTTTTTGGCACTTTTAGCCACGTTTTTTTGGACAGTTTTATGCACTATGACATGCGTCCGTTTGCACCGTTCTCCGATGCAAATCCGCTCTTAAGCGCAATTTCCCATGACGGCGTTTATCAGCTATGCGTTGTACTTGGTGTTGTCGGATCTGTCGCGTGGCTAATCACAAAATGGATAAAGCGTCGCGTGTCATAAGTCGACCACACCCATCAACAAGCGATTTCCAAAAACAAGATTACTTTCTAGTCGGTAACCTGCAACTCTAAATATCCAGGTAGTTCGTCAAGATAAAATCACCGGCATGGATGCCAGATACGATTTTCCAAGTATTTTAATCAAAAACGTTTCGCCTAAAAAATCCATTTTCGCTCCACAATTAGCAATTAGAATTAACAGTCGCCTGCAATTTTTAGCCATGCAAAAAAAATAATGTGAACACAGCCATCGACCAGCCCATCAATCAAGACTACCCATTTTCCAAAAAAATGGAGGCGAACTGATGCGCTTTAATATCGCCAGCAAGATCGCCGTCAGTATTATCGGTATGGTCATTCTCAGTGTCGGCACGATGGCGTGGATTAGTAGTCAAAATTTGAAAGCCGGTTTCATCACTTATCTCAACGAGCAGGAGACTGATCGTCTCGATGAGTTGAGTAAATTATTCGCCGCTGAGTATATTCGGGATGGCAGCTTCGAACGCTTTCAAAATAACCGGCGTGCCATGCGTGATTTGCTTGATAAAATCCGGCCGCAAGCAACGCCAGCCGACGCCAGCACTGCTGCTCCCGCAATTCGACGACCGCGAGCAAATTTGCCACCGCCACGTGTCGACGGCAATCCTAGACGTCGCGTTGCAGAGGATGCCGACGACCAAGCAAGGCCATCAAATGTCCAACCTGCTCCACCACCGCCTATCGACCCTACCGGCTTCGGTCAACGTCTTTCATTAATTGCGCAGGATGGTCGAGCCCTGATCGGGCCACAGGATGCGCCCGGCGGCAAGATCGTTCCCATCCTGGTCGACAATGTCACTGTCGGAAGCTTAAGACTTGCGCCGCTACGGCAAATTAGTAATCCGCTTGGTAGCGGTTTTGTGCGTAGCCAGATTCGTCAAATGTTATGGCTGGCGATCGGCCTGGCGTTTTTTGCTATGATGTTTTCTGT
>JANYFV010000141.1 GCA_025359635.1 Undibacterium sp.
CATCCATCTCATCCATGGCCAGCGGTAGCGGCGGTGGATTAATCCAGACATCGCGTTCGCCATGCGCTTGCGACAGGGCTTTGGCGTTACCTGGATTGGCTTCCAGATGGAAAACGCGGGAGGCATGTGCATACATCACCAGATCGTCCTTGATCACCTCAAACGAAGGTAGACGAATGACGGTTTTGTTGTGTTTGTCGCGCAGCATCGCTTGCCGTTCTTCACGGCTCATGATGCGAACCGCCTGCTGTTTAACCACGTCGGTTGTCGGCGCAGTTTCATTAGTCGAACATTTGGCACCAGTTTCTGGAACCATTTCGTATGGATTGGTGTGCCCTTCAATTTTCCCGGGTGTATCAAGTTTAATTGAATTGATTTCTGCCCAATCTGCTTCTGGTAACCAATTTGGCGGAGTCATAAACGCAGTGCCACGCAAATCACGGATAGACTTGATCGGTTCGCCAGCAGCGAGCCTATGAGTCAGATTCACCAGAGCGCGTTCTGCATTACCAAACAACAAAATATCCGCCTTGGAATCGGGTAATACCGAACGTTTTACTTTATCTGACCAGTAGTCGTAGTGCGCTATGCGGCGCAAACTTGCCTCGATACTGCCGATGACAACATTGGTATCGGCATACGCCTCACGCGCCCGCTGTGCATACACGACTACCGCACGGTCTGGTCGTTTGCCTGGCTCACCATCGGGGGTGTAGGCATCGTCTGAACGAATTTTGCGGTCAGCCGTATAGCGGTTCACCATGGAATCCATATTGCCGGCAGTGATGCCAAAGTATAGATTCGGCCGACCCAAGGCGCGGAAAGCATCCGCAGAATGCCAGTCGGGCTGGCTGATAATCCCGACGCGAAAACCTTGCTGTTCAAGCAAGCGCCCAACCAGCGCCATACCGAAGCTTGGGTGATCAATATATGCGTCGCCAGTGATCAAAATCACATCGCAACTATCCCAGCCCAGCACTTCCATCTCAGGCTTGGACATAGGTAAAAACGGTGCTGCATTGGGGCCACCAACTTCAGGGCGATAACGGGGGAACGAGAACAGGTTTTGCGGTATTGGATTCATACCCGCGATTCTACCTGAAATGTGATACTTTCGCGCTAAGGTGTTGATAATGCGGGATATTTCTGCCCAGATTGACGTTACTTCACCGATTAATGCTTTTCAAAATACGTGGGTAGTCAATTGAAATTTAGGACTCAATTTGAGTTTTTGTCAGGCAGCTATCATTTATCGATTGTTGGTGCAAATACTAAATCGGCCCACCTTGCCAGACACCACCGATCCACTACTTTAAATAAAACGACAAAGGGAATAGTGTTGACTTGGTTTTAGGTGGGACAATCTAATCGTTCCGTCCAAAAAATGATTGAAATAACACCCGTCAATTAAAAAATAGTTTAATTGAAAGCACTCGTTACCAAATGTTCGCCAATTACGCTGCCATTAGCTTGTATCTCCGCCGGGATAAGCATCAATACATGGCCACTTACTTTACCTGTATCTGTTTGATTTATTGTAATACCTAATTTTTTATCTAAAGCAACAAAGGTGTTTTTCGACGTGGCGACAATTTGATGCCGCTCTTGATCGTCTAATTGGGCAAACATTAAATTGCCAATTTTTCGATTAAAAAGCGTCAGTGTCATACCATTTGCAAGATCATATGTCCCCTTAAAATCATAAAATTGTTCTGGCCACATTTTGTAGATGTTTCCAGAAGTATTTAATCGATTTTCTGAAGAGATAATTACTGTGTCGACATCTGATGCTTTTTGAGTCGATGCCGTTGCCGATGTTGTGTTCGTCGTTCCGACTGCTGTTGCACCTGGATCTGCGTGTGCTGCGGAAATCAATGAGATTGCACCGATGAATGCAGCAATAAGTGATTTAGACATGATGTTTCCTTTTATTGATTAAGGGATGAAATTATCGTCAGGCATTTAAGGCGTGTGGCGATGCTTCACTATATTTTGCAAGCACATGGGATGTAAGCTGAATGTGACCAACTGCAAAATGCAAGGGATGAAAAGTGGAAAAAACTGGACGGAGCGAATTTGTATCTGCGTAAAAATGTAATTTCTTTTTTCTTGTGTAAATGCGGGAACTTTTGCCGATTTATTTTGTCGTCAAGCTTTTTTTATTGGCGTCCTAGCGCAGTGCATGAATTTTATTTCCGCCAAAAAATGGTTTTCTATTTGTCATCCTTAAGCATATATAATTCAAAATTCCAATTTCTAATTAGATAAGTGAATATGCCTCGATTACCTCAGATATTTCGAACGATTTTAATTTCCTTAAGTTTGTTGCTCCTGAGTACGCATGCCAATGCGGAAGACTCAGCCAAATCGTTAGCCATCCCGGAAAGCACCAATCAAAATTCCACCAATTTAGAAAACTCTGTCGTTAAAGTTTTTTCTACCATACGTGGCCCGGATCCTTTCAAACCGTGGGGTAAGGCGGCGCCGCAAGAGATTACGGGTTCTGGTGTGGTGATTGAAGGTAAACGTATTTTAACTAACGCGCATGTCGTTGGTTACGCCAGCCAAGTCCAAGTTCAGACCGGTCAGGCTGGTGACAAGGTCTCAGCTACCGTAGTTGCAGTGGCACGTGGAATGGATCTCGCGATTCTTAAACTTGATGATGAGTCGTTCTTTGATACACATGCTGCGGTGTCACGCACCAACAACTTGCCACAAGTGAGAGATGCGGTATTTGCTTATGGATATCCGACTGGGGGAAATTCTTTGTCGATAACCAAGGGGATCGTATCCCGAATTGAATTTGTGAATATTCACGGCCCTGTTGAAGGCTTACGCATTCAGATAGATGCTGCGATCAATCCGGGCAACAGTGGTGGACCAGCAATCGCTGGCGATAAAATGATAGGCCTGGCTTTTGCTGTGGCGACCAATGCGCAAAATATCGGTTACATCATTCCCAATGAAGAAATTGAGCTGTTTTTACATGATATAGCCGATGGCAGTTATGCTGGCAAACCTGTCATGTTGGACATTGTGCAGACATTAGAAAATCCGGCGATGCGAAATTTTTTGAAGCTCGATAAAACGGTCGAGGGCGCTATAGTTCATCGACCATATCAAGAGACTGCAGCATATCCTTTAAAAGAGTGGGACGTGATTACGCGCATTGGTGATTCAGCGGTAGACAATCAAGGTATGGTTAAAATTAATGGTAACTTGCGAGTGCGTTTCCAATATCGTGTTCAACAGTTGGCTGTCAATGGCAAAGTGCCACTCACCGTGATACGCGGTGGTAAATCGATCAATATACAATTGCCAGTTTTTTCGGACCGGCCTTCACTCATTCCGGATTTAAAAGGCGAATACCCATCCTATTTCGTCTACGGGCCAATTGTCTTTTCGCGCGCCACTAATGAGTTTCTGTCATTTATTTCCGGAAATGCACTGGCCTTAAGTGCCTACGCTTACAACGCTAGTCCCTTATTAACAAGGCGTGGCGATATGCCAGATGCTAATCATGATGAACTAGTCGTGATCAGTTCACCTTTCTTTCCCCATAAGCTCGTTACTGGCTACAGTAATCGATTTGGTTCTGTGATTCGTTCAATCAATGGCATATCGATACGGAGTTTGTCGCATCTGGTAAGCGTTTTGCGTGATTTAAAAGATGATCTTGTCGTTATCCATTTTGATCAACGCAATGGTGAAACCATGGTATTGCCGCGCAAGGCAATGCTGGAACAAACAGAAACCGTGCTTTCGGATAACGGTATTCGTTCGCAAGGTTCACCTGACATGATGGCAGTGTGGAATAAGACGGCAAAGTAATGTTGTAATGCTTTCAAATAAATTTGAATCCGCCATGTGAATATGAATTGTATTTCTCGACCAACAAAAATTGAAAGTACTTTTATATGTTAAAAAATCTTTGCACTCATAGTTGTATGGCGATATTTTCAATCGCACTGACTGCCTGTGCTACGCCAGACAACAAACAAAATACAGTCACTGCCGAACAAAAAACAGTCACTACCGAAAAAACAATCACCACAGAAAAAACAGTTACTACCGAAAAGACTTCCCCGGTTGGCACGTCAAACACAAGCACCACATCGACTATGGATACGAAAATTGTTGGCGTTGTCACTTCACCTTTAGGCGATTTAAATTTGATTCGTTCAGAGATTCCACCGGTCTTAATCGCCGCGGTGAAAGGGCCTTATCTGGCACTAGTGGATAAATCATGTGATGCAATCGCAAATGAAGTAAGGGCCTTGGATAGTGCGCTAGGGCCAGATCTTGACGCACCTGCCGGCGTCGATCCGGATTTATTTGATAAAGGGTCGGCAGAGTTAGGCAATGCCGCTGTCGGTGCACTGCAACGTACCGTTGATGGAGCCATTCCTTTTCGCAGCTGGATACGTAAATTCTCTGGCGCCGAAAAACATTCAAGAGAAGTGGCAACTGCGGTTGCGGCTGGTATTGTACGTAGATCGTTTTTAAAAGGCATTGGGCAAGCTAGTGGTTGCCAGGTACCAGCGGCACCTCGTTAAAGTCGATTTTTTTAAATGCCATTATTTCTCACTAATTTGCTCACGAATTTGGTTTAAATTTACTCAACATGTTCCACCAATAATTGCACCTTGGTCACTCCGTTATATTCATTCGCATCCAGGCGGAAGGCAACTTTTACTTTATCGCCAAAACTATCGGTATGACCAAACCAGATTGCGTCATAGCGCAAGCCGTTCTTTTCCAGCACCATTTTCAAGTGACGCTCTTTAAGTATACGTTGCGAAATCAGTTTGAAATCGTCGCAGAAAATCGGTGGTGCAAAGCCCTGACCCCAGACCTGGCTGGCGATTAAATCAATAAAGTCAGTAGTGAAGTAAGCCTCTTCCAAAGCGCCATCAGTTTCTATGATGCGCTCTAACTGTTCTTGTTTTAACCAGTTCTTTCCTACTGCTTCAAAAGCCGCTTGAAAGGCAGGGAAATCTTCGCTGCGTATCGTGAGTCCTGCCGCCATGGCGTGACCACCGAATTTCTGGATCAGTGTCGGCGCGTGTTTTGACACTAAATCTAAGGCATCGCGCAAATGAAAGCCGGGAATCGAGCGGCCTGAGCCTTTCATTAATCCTTCATCGCCGGGTGCAAAAGTAATAGTAGGGCGGAAGAATTTATCTTTCAGGCGCGAGGCGACAATGCCAATCACACCTTGATGCCAGCCAGGATCAAATACCGCAATCGTGTGGCTGGCCTCGGGCTTGAAATCATCTAGGTGTAATAGCGCGACGTCTTGCATTTCGCGTTCTATATCTTTGCGGTCTGCGTTGATGCTATTCAGTTCTTGGGCGATTTGCCAGGCACGACCTTCGTCGTCGGTGGTTAAACATTCTATACCCAGTGACATGTCGGCAAGGCGACCCGCAGCATTGAGTCGCGGGCCGACCGCAAAGCCCAGATCAAACGGGCTAGCGTTACGCGGCTCGCGTCCGGCGACGCGGAACAAGGCGGCGATGCCTGCATGCATACGGCCGGCGCGCATGCGCTTTAAGCCTTGCGCCACCAAAATACGGTTATTCGGATCGAGCTTAACGACGTCGGCTACTGTGCCAAGCGCGACCAGATCCAGCAGGGTGTCTAATTTTGGTTGGGTCTGGCTGTCAAATAGTCCGCGTTTACGCATCTCGGCACGCAATGCCAGCAAGACGTAAAACATTACGCCTACTCCGGCTAGATTTTTACTTGGAAAACCGCAATTCGGTTGATTCGGATTCACGATCACACTGGCATCGGGCAAGGTATCGGCCGGTAGATGATGATCGGTAATCACTACCTGGATGCCACGCGCGTTTGCCTCCGCCACACCATCGATACTGGCGATACCATTATCGACAGTGACGATGATATCCGGCGACTTTTCTTTTGCGGTCAGTGCCACGATTTCGGGTGTCAAGCCATAGCCGTATTCAAAACGGTTCGGCACGATGAAATCCACCACAGCACCCAGCATGCGCAAGCCGCGTAGGCCAACCGCGCAGGCAGTCGCACCGTCACAATCGTAATCCGCAACGATCACCATTTTCTTTTTCTGCGCGATGGCATCCGCCAGAAAAATCGCAGCCTGTTCAATGTGCAGCAATGCAGTCGGGGCAATCAGTGAACTTAATTCCGTGGCGAGCTCACCGCTATCAGTAACGCCACGTGCTGCGTAGAGTCTGGCTAGCACAGGATGCAAGCCACTTTGGCGTAAGAGTTCAGATTGTCTGAATGAATAGGGTCGAATGCTGAGTCTGGTCATAATGATTCAGGTGTGACGAGAGAAAAAAGTTTCTCTACTGAGGGTGGTGTCCAGAATTTCCAAAAACTTCTTGGCGTCAGCTTAAAACTTGCAAGCGTATTTGCATCGGTTGCGACCAGGCTTAAGCTATGAATTTTTTTCTCGCTAAGTGCGAGCAATACAGGGGCAAACCAATCTGCTTCCAGCTTGTGCATGGCATCTAACCATCCCGGCCAATCGTTGTTGAGTGCCGGCGCGAGCAGGGCGTCAAGATTCAAGACCAAGGTCTCTTGAGGTTTACTTTGCGCTATGAGCTTACCAAGTGATAGCGTCGCGTCATGTATGCTTGGCGTGATGGATAGATTGGCGCTTCCGCTATGCAACCAGATTGAATTTAATAAGGCATCGCCGCGGGCTTCACGCCTTGCATTCACATCGTTGATAAACCACGACATTTGTATTTCGTTTTGTAACTTACGCCAGAAAATGCCTAGATCTCCTTTTGGCATCCAGATGTCAATATTGTGACCGCAGGCAGCATCCATTGTGGATGTTTGTAAAGCATGCCATTCATCGGCGCGTAAAAACCAATTTTTTGCATCGCCATACAGCAGAGTTTTACCGACCTCTTCACACAAGACTTTTGCTGCATCAAATAGGGCACGTGCTTCATCATCACTCATCGTTAATTTGCGTTGATCGGTCAACACCAAATGGTCACGCGCAATATGAATATGCACCGGGCTCAGTGTGAACCAAAACCCTTCGGTTGGTGTCAGACCGTACTGTTGCATTTTGTTGTGGGTAATTGCAGGACTGTTTTGTTGCGCATTCGAAGGCGGCGTAGCAAGCTCGTCCAGCGACATATGCCCGGCCAGCAAAGATTCGTGCGGTAATAAACGAGAAAAATCCTCAGTAACTCGAATTTGGCCTTGTTTTGAATGGGCAATTAGCTTGGCAAGTGCGGGCGTTTGCAACTCTTTTAGGATATCTGCGGCCATAACCGCTGGAGGAATGCTGAAGGGAAGAATAATTTGTAAATGGCTCATGGCGTTATTGTAGGGCATTGTGTGGCAAACTAGCGTCCTGCCGAAATTTGCATTAACTTAAATTAAAGACTTTCGTGAAAAATCTCCCTTTTGAATGGCTAGTCGGTCTGCGCTACACCCGCGCCGGGCGGCGCAGTAGCCGCAATAGTTTCATTTCTTTTATCTCCTTGATTTCGATGGCGGGCATTGCACTAGGTGTTGCAGCTCTGATCGTTGTGCTTTCAGTGATGAATGGTTTTCAGAAAGAGGTAAGGGATCGTATGTTGTCGGTATTGCCGCATATCGAAGTTTTTGACGCCAGTGGCGCGCTGGCAGATTGGCGAGCCACGGCACTACAAGTGCAGCAGAATAAGGCCGTGTTAGGCACCGCTCCGTATGTCGATGCACAGGCCATGATCATTAACGACGGGGTGATGCGCGGTGTCATCTTGCGTGGCATTTTGCCGGAAGAAGAACCTAAAGTTTCTATCGTCGCCAGCAAAATAAAAGCCGGCAAACTCGCCGACTTACGCGAAGGCGAATTCAATATTATTTTAGGAATAGAACTGGCGCGTGCCATGCATGTAGGTATCGGCGACAAGGTAACGCTAGCCGCACCGGAGAGTCAATTGACGCCAGCCGGAATGGTGCCGCGCTTAAAAGGTTTTACCGTGGTGGCTGTGTTTGAGGCTGGGCATTTTGAATTTGATTCTGGCATGGCATTTATCCATAT
>JANYFV010000160.1 GCA_025359635.1 Undibacterium sp.
CAAAACGCGATCCCAGCGATACATCGGCAAAGCCAGATCTAGTTTGAGAATGGCATCGGTCAATCGCTGGTTGCCTGCGCCAACCAAACCTAACTGCGGTACGCCCTGATACCAAAAGAAAAATAACAAGCCCATTGCCGCCAGAAACAAGGCGACAAAATAGGTTGCTATCCTGCTAGAAAATGAAGTATTCATTGTTGGCGTTGTAAGTCTTTCTGGTTAGTCCTCGTAATCGAAAGTACGCAACTGGTATTTTTTTGCGTCAGCCAGAACATGTGCCAGGCCGCCGTACCTGAAAGCTGCCAAGACGTTTTCTTGCTTCGCCCCGGCCGGAAGTTTTTCCTGCTTTGCCAGAAACTGGTACTCATTGGCGAGCGGAGTCGTTCCGGGACTTTCTAAAATTACCGGGGAAGACGGGACACTCAGAATTTCACGCCGGGTAATCGCACCTATCTGAGCAATTGAAAGTGCCGTTGGCTTGCCTGACATTTTTTCTGCATCGGCCAGCACCCAGCGCGCGGCCTTGTCGAGATTCGTTTGAGAACGACGCATCCATTCGATGGCACGAAAAAAGCCCGCTACCAGATGGCGTGCAGCTTCGGGCTGACGTTTTTCAAAATCTCTTTCGAGCACAAAATAATCCGTACTCTGGCCGCGAAACACAATACGGTTTTTATCACTATTACCCAAGGCGATCGTCGGCGCCGGTTCCCACGCGGCAAAGGCGTCGATCTCGCCGCGTTCAAGCGCGCCTGGCATATCATCGATACGCAATGAAATGAGCTTGACTTGCGTGTCACTGACACCAGCTGAAGCCAGCCCTTGCAGCAACGTGTGGTGCGCACTGGAAAAAGCTACGTAGGCGATACGCTTTCCGATCAGCCCGCCTACCTGCACATCTCCTCTTGCGACAATCGCGGTCGAGGTCTGCTTGACCAGGCCGACCACCCACACATTGCCAGTCGAGGCGGCAAGTATCGTCGGCATATCCCCGAGTAAGCCAGCTTCCAGCCTTTGCGTGGCAAGCAGGCCGACCATATCGGCGCCACGCAGGAATGGGTGCGCCTTGAGTGGCTGCCCAGCATCGGCCAGCGCTTTTTTAAGAATGCGATCTCGCTGCATTACGGCACTGATGACGCCTGAAGGGTAGCCTAGAGGTTGCACACCCAGATCTATCGTCGGCGAGGCTGGCGATAGACCGTAGCGCTCATAATATTCTTCTGCAACGGCACTGACAGGACAAACAAATACAGAGAGTGCCAATATCATTAGACTCAGTTGCTGAGGCTGAAACAGAATAATCTTCATGATTTTCCCTTTTCCTTGAATTGCCGCACATGCATCTTCAGATTTTTACCGGGTGTCTCGTGTTGTCATTGACTAAAACCAAGTTCCTAACAAGTTCATCAGAGTATCCGTACAATTTCCATTTTTTTCCCGCAGCTGTTCTTGCTAAACGTTACGAGGAAAGATTGATGACCTCTAGCCAATCGGCATTGGGCCAGCTTTTTACCCACGCAGGCATGTCATTTGCTGGCATAGGCCGGGCGATGCCATAACCTTGCAGCAGCGGGCACCCGAGTTCAAATAAGAGTTTGCCATGGGCGACTGTTTCCACTCCTTCGGCGATGACTTTGCGCTTAAATGCGGATGCCAATCCGATCACGCCCGAGACTATCGCCAAATCGCCAGGGTCGTCCATCATGTCGCGGATAAACGACTGATCAATTTTTAAGGTATCAGCTGAAAGTTTTCGTAAATAAGTAAGGGAAGAATAGCCAGTGCCAAAGTCATCCAAAGCAAAGCCTATACCCAATTCACGGCATGCCGAAATAATTTTTTCAACCTTTGCAATGTCATCTAAGCCTGAAGTTTCTAGTACTTCAAGTTCAAGCTTACCTTGCCCGGTACCGGGATGTAACACTAACAATTCATGCAACCGGGGGATGAAATTTTCTTGCACCAATTGGAGCGCCGCAACATTAACACTGACAGCGAGATCGAGCCCTTCTTCTCGCCAAAGTGCCATCTGATTAAGCGCTTCGTCTATCACCCAATCACCCAGTTCAATGACAAAATTATCGCCTTCTATCTGGGGCAAAAAAACACCGGGGGGTAACAAACCTCGCTCGGGATGCTGCCACCGGATAAGCGCTTCGGCGCCGACAACTGCATTGTTTTTAATATCAACCTTGGGTTGATAATAAAGAATAAATTCTCTGCGACTCAACGCAGCACGCATAAACTCTATGCTCTCTCTTTGCGTGCGAACTAACTTATCGTTGTCTGGGTCAAAGCGCATCCAGCGTGCCTTGCCACTTTGTTTGGCCATCACCATCGCTTGATCGGCATGACGTAATAAAGTATCTGGATCAACATCGTCATGTGGATAAACAGCAACACCTATGCTAGCTGAGAGTGTCAGCGTAATTCCACCTTCTAAAAATGGTTCGCTGAGGCGAGCAAGAACACCATTGAGGACTTGACCGAGTTCTTCATCACAATTCACGCCTAATAAAATTAAAGCGAATTCATCACCACCGATCCGCGCCAAAGTATCGCCACCACGCAAACCGCAGCGCAAACGCTCTGCAGTATTGAGCAGCAATATGTCACCAAAGGTTTGACCATAAGTCTCATTAATCGCTTTAAATGCATCGATATCGAGATAACACACGGCCATAGAACTGCCGGTTCGATTAACTTGCTCTACCCCTTGACGCATACGCTCGGTCAGTTGCGCCCGATTTGGCAGGCCCGTCAAGGTATCGTAGTTGGCAGTCTGCTCAAGTTGGGTCTGGTGTTCTTTTGCGGCTAGTTGCAGACGCTCTTCGGCCAAACGCCCCGCCGTCACATCTTGCAACATCAACATTTGCGCACGATGCCCTACATACTCAACTGTTTGTAAGACACCTTCAATATCAACGACCTCACCTTCACGATGATAGAACTGTAAGCGCTCTGTATAGGCTGCCTCTTTTGAATGTTCAGTTAATGAACTGGTCAGCGAGCGCAGATTTTTTTTCTGTTTTGGCGTGGAAGCAAAATCGAGCGAACGTCCAATCGCTTCGTCTGCACTGTAACCTAAGATACGCGTGAACCCGCCGTTGACAGCCAGTATCTCGAGACTATCTGTATCAAAAACTAAAATAGCAATGGGACTATCTTCAAACAAAACGCGATAACGTGATTCACTTTGGCTCAGTTGCAAAGTGCGCTCTTTGACCATGCTCTCCATGTGACAACGAATACGTCGCAATTGCACATGCGTCATTACCCGCGCCAGCACTTCTTCTGTCTGAAATGGCTTGGCAATATAATCAACCCCGCCAGCACGAAACCCTTGTAACTTATCTTCCATGTCATTCATGGCGCTGATAAAAATAACTGGAATATCGCGACTTTTCTCATTCGCCCGCAGACGTTTGCAGGTCTCGTAGCCGTCAATTCCAGGCATACGAACATCGAGTAAAATCAAATCTGGCAAACTCACTTCAACAGCGCGTAAGGCAATTTCGCCCGACAATGCCGGCCGCACTTTATAACCCGCTTGTTCGAGCAGAGCCATCAACACCTGTAAATTATTCGGGTTATCATCAACGATAAGAACAGAACCAAGCTCTTGCATAGACATCTCCAAATGGCGTCTCTATACTTTAAAAAGTTTTACAAAGTTCTACGATGCGATCGAAGCGAAATTCCTGTGCAAACTCGTCAACCATCACAGCGAGCGCTGGATGAGTCATTTTCAACGCCGCCACTATCTCGCGAGTTCTACCTAAATCAAGTTCTTCCGCGGCGGCTTTTAGCGCCTCTAGCTGCAATCGCGGAAGCACTGAAAAATCAAGGTTTTCTTCTTGCGATATAGCTGGCGTTTCTAGCATTTCAGCATATTGATAACGCAAATTGAGTAGACTGCCCATTACCGAGAATAGATTGGCTTCCTCCAAAGGCTTTCTCACCATATCATCGCAGCCTGATGCTATTATTTTTTGCCGCTCTTCTTCAAAGGCACTGGCAGTGAGCGCGACAATTTTTACTTTATCACCTCCAGTCAAGGCGCGGATTTGTTGCGTTGCCTGGTAGCCGTCGAGTATCGGCATGCGCATATCCATCCAGATGAGATGAGGTTGCCATTCGATGAAACTATCTATGGCTTGCTTACCATCGTTCGCCGTGCGTAACTCAAAACCGGTAGGCTCTAACAATTGCATGACGAGTTCCCGATTGTCTTCTTTGTCATCGACGATGAGTATGCGTATTTCTTCCGTGCCTTTCTCCAGGCCGATGATGGTGCGAGCCACAGCTAAGGCTTTAGGCGCCTCAGTTTCTGGCAGAGGGAGACTAAGATTAAATATCGAGCCTTGTCCTATTTTGCTCTTTACGTCTAAACGCCCTTTCATCATTTTTGTATATTCCTGGCTAATGGCTAAACCTAAACCTGTGCCCTCACCTTTGGCGATACCACTTTGTGTCTGATAAAAAGGTTGGAAGATACGAGCATGATCTTGTTCGGAGATACCAGGGCCGGTGTCGGAGACTTCGAAGTTGATTTCGCCATTGCGTCTGCTGACGCGCAGTGCAAGCTGACCTCGCTCGGTGTATTTAACGGCGTTGCCGAGCAGGTTGATGAGAACCTGTTTGAGATGTGGCCCATCGCCTTCGACGAAGGCTGGCAGGTTAGTTGCATGTTCGCTGATAAATTTCAATCCTTTGTCGTCTGCCTTGACTCGTATCATTTCTTCGACGGTAGTGAGTATTTCCGTGAGATCAAATGGTTCACTTTGTAATAGCGTACGGCCGGCTTCTATACGGGAAATTTCTAGTACATCGTTAATCAGCGCCAGCAGATGCTGCCCGGCACGGTTAATTGTGGCGAGGTTTTTTTGATTTTCTGGTGCGACGTTATCGCGCTTCATGAGCTGAGTGAACCCCAAAATAGCATTTAAGGGCGTTCTTAACTCGTGACTCATATTCGCTAAAAAAACGCTCTTGGCACGATTCGCCGATTCGGCCTGATGTAAGGCCACATTGAGGGCTTGCGTACGAGTGACGACTTGCTGTTCCAAATTATCTCGATACTGTGCGAGTTCGCGCTCCATACGCTGTCGTTCAATCAATTCATTTTGCAAGGCTAAATTCTGCCGATCCCGTTCACCAATCAATCTGGCCAGATCTACCCTCATCGTGTCCAGGCCTTGAGATAAATCACCTATTTCGTCTTGCCGTTGCAACCGTAAATCTTGATCGAGCTCGCCACGCGCAAGTCGTGCAGTACTTTCCATCAGATCGCGTAGCGGTTGAATTAAGCGTTTGTCCAACATTAACCAGATAATGGCAAAAGAAAATCCCAGCTGCGCAGCTAGCGCCGTTCCTTGTCTTACAAACTCTTTCCACAACTCGTGTTCTACACGCTGGGCGGACCATTCAAGAATAACTTGGCCGACAATGGAACTACCTTTAGGGATATCGCGCTGCGTACGGAAAACCAACACATCGGTCATGGAAGCGTTACGCTTTTGCGCAAACACTTCACCAAATTCATTAGTGACCGTCACGCCAACCACATCGGAACTACGCATGACATTATCGATAAGATTAGTCGCTGAAAATCGATCAACGTTCCAGATCGCAGTGCCTAAACCGCTCGCCAGAACATCTGCATACTGTTGCATCGGCTGCCTAACTCGCAGATCAACTTCGCTCTCACGTTTGCTAGAAAATTGAAAAAAAGCAAATACCAGTGCGGGTAAAAAAATCCCCAATCCTGCTCCCAAGAGTAGGGTTTGCCGCAGTGACATGCGAAACCGTATTAGTGTAAAGAAAGCATTCCATCGACTCATCGAGTCTCCCTTTAGCGCGCTTTAAATTTAAAGTGCGGCAAAAATTTCATTTGATTAAAAAATTTCAATACTGCTATTCGCCAGGCAGCTTGCGCATGTTGCAAACTACGACAATGGCAATTCAATAGAAAACTCAGTGCCCGTTCCGATATCGCTCCGCACTACGATGTGTCCGCCCAACATACCGGTGACAATATTTTGCACAATACTCAAGCCCAGGCCAGAACCGCCCTGACCTAGTTTGGTCGTGAAAAAAGGATCAAATATCCTTGGCAGGTGTTCTTCTGCTATCCCAAGACCATCGTCAGAAAAACTGATGCGTACCAAATTTTCACCGATCACTTCCGCCTTGAGATGCATGTTACCGAAATCACGCCCTGAAAACGCATGCTTATAGGCATTGTGAATCAGGTTCACCAAGACTTGTTCAATCGCGCCCGGGTAGCTGTGAAATTGAATTCTTTCAGGGATATCACAGGTCATATTACAATAAGAATTTGTATGTAAATGATGTAAATTCAGAATAATTTCACGCACAAGTTCATCCAAATTAAAATACCTCCGTTGTTCGCTAGTTTGGTCAACCGCTACTTGCTTGAAATTATTGATCAGTGTCACAGTGCGTTGTAAATTTCTTTCTGCCAATTCGGTGAGCTCGCGCGCTGAATGTAGATAGGAATTTAATGCGGAGCGCGTGATCCCTTTTTCTATATTTGTTTCAAAATTTTTCTGCTGGTCAGCTAATGTACTGGTTGCCATCAGCGCATTTCCGACTGGGGTATTGAGTTCGTGGGCGACACCTGCCACCATAAAACCCAATGAGGCTAATTTGGCCGATTGGATGAGTTCAGCCTGAGTACGGGTGAGCTTTTCCATCGTCAAAGTCAGCTCTGCTGTTCTTTCAGTGACCCTATCTTCCAGTTCAGTATTAAGTTTATGCAGTTCCCGTGTACGTGCCTCAACCATGGACTCCAGATGTTGTTGTATGCGATACAGGTGCACATGGGTTTTCACCCTTGCCAGTACCTCCTCAGCTTGAAAAGGCTTAGCCACATAATCTACCGCACCAACACGAAAGCCTTCCAATTTATCCTCTGTGCCATCCATGGCACTAATGAAAATGATAGGAATATCGCGCGTCAATTCATTCGCCTGCAGTTTTCTGCAGGTGTCGTAACCGTTTAGGCCTCCAGGCATTCTTACGTCGAGCAAGATGAGCTCTGGCAGGCTAGTCTGAACCGCGCGCAAGGCGATTTCGCCGGATAGTGCCGGACGTACTTTATAACCTTCGTTGACCAGAAGCGACATCAACACCTGTAGGTTATTCGGATTGTCATCAACTATCAGGATATTACCGAGATCATCCATATGCCGCTCCAAAATTACTTTAGTTGATGGCGAACTCTAACCACTCGTTCAGTCTTTATAACGCTCGTGCAAAGGCATTAATTTCAGCTAGATCGGGCGACAAGGCAGTAAACGGCAAACCCTCGCGCAACAGGATTTTCCTGAGCGCTTTGTCGATTTCACGCGCTTGTTCTTCGTCCTGAAAACGACCGGTATGAGAATATTTTTTATCACCGCGCTCCACCAAAATATTGAGATTGTCGTGTTGCTTATACCATTCCAATATGTGCAGCTTGGTTTTGGCAATATCGCAAATATTGTCCGCGTAGTTTTCGTTGTAATAAAGCACTTGCGGCAAAGCGCATTCAGTCACCAGATACTGTACTTGGCCATCGAGCAGATCAATCATCTCGAATTGACGCTGGGCGATCTGGTATTGATTTTTCAGGGACTCGAAGTCTTTTTGCCACACCAGCGATTTGGCATAATCTGGGATATGTTCAACGCTTTTATGGCGCAGATTAAGATTCAAAATAATCGCCGACGAGAAGAGAGATTTATCACATCCAGGGCCGCCAATAATGTTAATGACCTTGGTAGGATATAGCCGCATTTTATTTTCAGGTAAGGGCTTAGGGCCGGTCGAATAGCGTATAGACATGATCGAATCCTTTTTTGAATTTTACGTGCATGATGATGGAGCGGCCACCAGGCACCGTATTCCGAATCAATAGTTGCAACATAATCAGCTTAGATAGTACACCGTTTCGTCGCCATTTCTCCGGTTAAAAACGAGTCGTAAATCACAATCAATAAAGCAATGGTCATTTTTTCAATGATGATCCTTGAAGCGTTCACGAATCAGCAGTACTTCATCCCAGTGATCAAAAAAAGTTATGACGCACGCAGGGTCAAAATGCGTGCCAGCATTTGCGCTGAGAAAATCGGCCGCAGCGTCCAAAGTCCATGCTTTTTTGTACGGGCGCTCCGAAGTGAGTGCATCAAAAACATCAGCAACCGCGACAATCCGACTAAAGATGGGAATGTCTTCCCCCATTAAGCCGTATGGATAGCCTGAACCATCAAACTTCTCATGATGACCGCGTGCAATCGCCGCACCTGCCTGGAGTATCTGGGAAGAACTTTCCTTGAGAATTTCATAGCCATAAAGCGCATGCTGTTTCATCATTTCAAATTCATCACCATTCAACTTTCCTGGCATCAGCAATATATTATCTGTGATGCCAACTTTGCCGATGTCATGCATAGGTGCAGCTTCCAATATTAATTCTTGATCTGCTACAGACAATCCAAGTCCTCTTGCAATCAACTGTGAATAATGCGCCATCCGCAAAATATGGGCACCGGTTTCACGATCGCGATACTCAGCAGCCTTAGATAATCGAAACACCGTCTCACGCTCGCGTTGTAAAATTTCATTGGTGGCTTTGCTGACTTCTTCCGCCAGCCATTCTGCATGATCAGCCAATTTTTCCCTGGCCTCACCTAGTTCGACCAATGCCGAGCTGGCCTTGCGCTGCGCACTCTCCGCCAGTGAGTAGGCACCAGCATTGTCGAGCGCAATCGCACCGTATGCACACAAAGTCCGAAAGATCGCGCATTCACGTTCACCATAGGCTTTTGCGACGTTCGATTGTATAGCCATGACACCCAGCAGGCGATCGCCAATCAGGAGCGGCGAAAATAGCAAACTCAAACTGTCGATAGCGCCAGGAATCAAATCGACAGCAGAAGATTCTTGCGTCATGTCGACGTTGATTTCTTTTCGCTCTCGCGCACAGCGCGCAATATGTGCAATCGGATGATCGATTGCAACACTCGCCAAGGTAAATCGTTCGCCCTTCTCTATACAGAAAGTACCTTGCAATAATTGACTACTTTGATCAATTAAAGAGATAGAAAAAGAAGTCACTTTAAGCAATTGTTTGGTATGCCGGTAAAAAGTGGCAAATACTGCTTCAGCATCTAGGCATGCCGTCAGTTCGCGCCCAACCAAACCTAAGGTTTCTAGAGTCGAAATCGCCTCCTGCAATGCAGCATTGCGCTTGGCGTCATTCAAAGAACGTCGCCGGTGATACTGTGCTTCTGCCTGAGCACGCTCAGTTTCCTGACGCACTTGCATGGCAACGGCTCGGTGTCGGGCATCAACCAAGCGCTTATTGTCGCGCGCATCGGCAGCAGCGCGGCTATTGAGATACGCTTGTTGATAATCACCTGCAGCGGCATACGCGCAAGCTACTTCGTCAAGCAAATCGCTGGGCAAGGTATATCCCTCTATCGTTGCAGCAATCGCCAGAGCCAGCGTTAAATAGTGTAAGGCGCCGCTCGCTGCACGCATACCAACAGGCGCAGGTAACGGGTATTGCAGATACAGTTCAGCATAAATACGCAGCGCATTAATTTCTTCGTCTGCACTATTCCCACTGCGTGCCAATTCCAGCACCGCCGCCACTTTAGCCATGGCTGCATGTGGCTGAGCTAAACGGCACAGTGCAGTGGCTTGCCCGCGCCAGCAGCGCAATAGAAAGTAAGCCTCGCCATTTACCGTCAGACGATCTTCAACCTGACGAAAATGATCCAGCGCTGCCTCAGGATCACCCGCATTCAAAGCTAGATCACCCAGATATTGCAATGCCATGGTGAAAGATTTTGAGCTGGTCAACCCCTGCATCATGACTTTTGCCTCGCGCAACGCGGCCTTAGCTTCACTATAACGCCCTAACAAGCGTAATACGTTTCCGGTTTGCATCAGGGTGTTACCGATCATGCTTGGCCACCCAGCTTTACGGGCTAAGCCTAAGGCAAGTTCATCCCATTCCAGTGCTGCATCAAGATCGCCCAAGGTGGCAAACGCATCCGCACCGTTGCTTGCATTAAGAATAGCTTGTCTTAGCTGCCCACTCTCGATCGCCGCCAAATGGGCTTGAGAAAAACCCTTAATGGCGCTTGCCTGGTTGCTTCCAAGACCGGTGACCAACGCGATGGCGCTACCAAGCCATGCCATCACTGCAGGAGGGTGCGATCTGGTTGAGTCGAATAATTGCGCGATGCGCATCGAAGTGGCAGGCCCATCTAAAAAGGCAGCAAAATGGAGCGACCGGGCAGTACCAATTGCAACCCGCAACACATCGCCACCACTACGATAATCTTCGATGGCGAGTTCCAGCCACTCTCCATGACTTTGGACATTGCCTCTATCTAGCCACACCGATGCCATTAGCCATTTTGCATCACCAGCGCCCAAATGATTTTCTAGTCGAAGAAAAATTTTCATCGCAAGCTTGGCTTGCGTCTCGGCCAAATCAAGATCAGCAAATAACCAACTCACTTCACCTCTGATCAGCAGCAAACGCGCCATCTGTAATCGCACTTCGACCTGCACTTCAACGCTGTCAATTGCATCTTGGTTAAGCAGGGATTCCGCCTCATCTGCCAATAATATGGCGCGCTGACAATCACGTTGCCGCAAAGCCCATGCCAATGCGATTAGAACGCTCAGGCGCGACTTGCCTTCCAGTCTAAAAAGCCTAGCTTCTAATGCAGCAACATCTTGACTTAGTGCGAACAATTCCATTCTTGACCTCGATTTTTATTTTTATAGCAATGCTATCTCAATTTAACCACACCACCTACTTTTAGCGCTCACTGTTGACTCTCAATTCATGCATAGCTTGTGCTTGTTGCACATACTCACTGTTGAATATTGTCTGACAGATTCTCCGCTGAGCTCGCGGCAGAGAGTATGCCCTGAAGCACGGTGGGGTAAATTAAGCGCGTACCCAATTCTTGTTTAATCCTGTCATTTTTCATGCGTCTAGACTCCGACATAAAAGACAGCAGCATAGGCGAGACCTGCTTGACTAATTCGACATACGGTAAACGTGGAACGCGTGGCAAATGGAAGCTATCTGCCACCAAATCAAAATAGTCTCCCATCTTCAGATCACTATCATCCACCGCATGATAAACACGGCAAGGCGCAGCGCGAAACAAGGCCAATTTAATCAGCTTAGCCAAGTCATCTGCATGAATATGGTTAGTGTAGACATCATCTTCCGCTGTTAAAGCGGGCGTACCTTTATTCAGACGCTCTAGCGGCAAGCGATCGGCGGCATAAATGCCAGGCACGCGCAAAATGGATAATGCCGATTGAGTACGAACTGCCCAGGCACGCAATAGCGCTTCGGCCGCGACCCGACGTTTGGCGCGCGGATTATTCGGATGTACCGGGCGGGTCTCGTCAAACAAAGCGCCGGCACAGTCGCCATACACGCCGCTAGTACTGACGTAAACAAGACGGCTGTTGTCAGGTAAAATGGCGATCAGATTTCGCGTACGCGCATCCGATGCACCTTCAGAGCGGGGTGGTGCCAAATGGATGATATTGGGTGCGAGATTTGCTAAACGTGCCAGACTAGTTGGCGCGTCGAGGTTAGCGGTAATAGGAATAGCGCCAGCCGCACGCAACTCTGCATGTCGCGCTGCTTGACTGGTGAGCGCAAAAATGCGGAAATTTTGCCGCAATATAGGCAACAAGCGCATCCCGACATCGCCACAACCGACGATCAACAAACGTGGCTTACCCAAGTGCATGATTTTGTTCTTCATTAAATTTATTTTTTGATCTGTTTTTTGATTTCAGGAATTGTATGACTTTTCAAGTAACTGTTACACCTAGTGGCCGCCAATTTCCCTGCGAAGGCGACGAAACAATTTTATCGGCGGCCCTACGCGCCGGCGTTGGCTTACCTTACGGTTGCAAAAATGGCGCCTGCGGTTCATGCAAAGGAAAAATAATTGCAGGTCAGGTGACCCATGGCAATCATCAGCAAAAGGCCTTATCCGATACCGAAGAAGAGCAAGGCATGTCACTCTTTTGCTGCGCCAAACCAGGTTCTGACATTACTTTAGAGGCACGTGAAATTCAGGGCAGCGACGAATTTCCTATCAAAAAAATGCCTAGCCGCATCGCCAAATTAGAAAAACTCTCAGATGATGTGATGCTGATCGCCCTGCAACTGCCGGCTAATGAACGTCTGCAATATCGCGCAGGCCAGTATATCGAATTCATGTTAAAAGATGGCAAACGTCGCAGCTATAGCATGGCCAATGCGCCACACCTGGACGAACAAATCACCCTGCATGTACGGCATATGCCAGGTGGCGTGTTCACTGACCAGGTATTTTCCAGCATGAAGGAACGCGATATCCTGCGTTTTGAAGGTCCGCACGGTACATTTTTCTTACGTGAAGATTCCGACAAACCCATGATTTTGCTGGCCTCTGGTACCGGTTTTGCACCGATCAAGGCCTTGATGGAACATTTGATCGATCTCAAATCAGAGCGCTCGGTAAGCTTGTACTGGGGTGGCCGCCGCCCGCAAGATTTGTATATGCACGCACTTTGTCAGGAATGGACCAGCAGCCTGGTTAATTTCAAATATATCCCGGTGATATCGGATGCCCTGGCCGAAGACCAATGGCAAGGCCGGACTGGTTTTGTCCACCAAGCGATCATCGCCGATCATGCTGATTTATCAACATGTCAAGTGTATGCCTGCGGCGCACCGATCGTGGTGGATTCCGCCAAACGTGATTTTGTCGCCTTGTGCCAACTGCCTGCCGAGGAATTTTATGCAGATTCGTTTATCTCGGAAGCCGATTTGCACGGAGCATAATATTCTTTTGAATTATTTTATATTGCGTTGCGCAAAAACTCTAAAACTGCTTTACACTATGCCGATGAAAAATTTTCCCGACATGTCTTCTCCAAATATTGCCCGACGCCGCAGTTCGCAGATCGAGCCTGGGAAGTCTTGCGCGTAAGCAGTTTGAAGTAACAACGCAAAATACAAGCCACAGGACAAAAACCTGTGGCTTTTTTTATATTAAACCCTTTCATCTCAATCATCTTTCAGGAGCCAAAAAAATGGAATTCAGTCAGTACAACGTCAATGCACTTATGTACATCACGCCGCGCCCGGAACTAATATTTACCGAAGGCAGCGGCATGTGGCTGACTGACCATCAAGGCAAGCGCTATCTCGATTACCTGCAAGGTTGGGCGGTGAACTGTCTGGGACATTCGCCACAGTGCATACAAGACGCGCTAGTCACGCAATCGAAAAAACTGCTCAATCCATCTCCTGCTTTTTACAATGCACCAGCCATTGAACTGGCTAGTTTGCTAACGGCTAATTCATGTTTTGACCGGGTATTTTTTACCAATAGCGGTGCCGAAGCGAATGAAGGCGCAATCAAATTAGCGCGCAAATGGGGACAGTTGAATAAAGCGGGTGCTTTTGAAATTATCACTTTTGACCATGCATTTCATGGCCGCACACTGGCCACTATGTCAGCGTCCGGCAAACCGGGTTGGGATACGATTTTCGCTCCGCAAGTGTCCGGCTTTCCTAAAGCTGACCTGAACGATATCGCCTCAGTTGAGAAATTGATTTCCGATAAAACCGTTGCCGTGATGCTGGAACCGGTGCAAGGCGAAGGTGGTGTTTTGCCTGCCAGCCGCGAATTTATGCAGGCTTTACGCGCACTGACCAAGAAACACAATATTCTGTTAATTGTCGATGAAGTGCAAACCGGCATGGGTCGTTGCGGCGAACTTTTTGCCTATCAACTATCCGACATCGAACCCGACATCATGACGCTCGGTAAAGGCATCGGTGGCGGCGTGCCTTTAGCCGCCCTGCTGTGCCGCGACGAAATCGCCTGCTTTGTGCCCGGCGACCAAGGTGGCACCTATAACGGTAATCCATTGATCACAGCTGTTGGCGTTGCCGTCATCAAAGAGTTATTAGCACCAGGATTTATGTCATCCGTTAAAGAAAAATCTGAGTATTTGAGCAAAGCTCTGGTTGCTCTATCTGAAAAACATGGATTGCAAGGCGAACGCGGCGAAGGCTTGCTGCGCGCCTTAAAGCTTGGCAGCAATATCGGTGGCGCTTTGGTCGAGGCGGGCCGGAATATGGAGCCAGTCGGCGTCTTATTGAATTCACCGCGCCCAGATCTTTTGCGCTTTATGCCAGCGCTCAATGTCAGCATAGCCGAGATCGACCAAATGATTTCCATGCTCGACGAGTTGCTCACGCAAGCCAAGAAATAAGTCACATTTGATATTAATGCAATTGATGCAAGTTTTCAGAATTTAAAGGCTTGCATCAAGTTATTCACTTATAATTATGCAGTTATAACAGGCGGTGACAGAATTTCCTCTTGTCACCGATTTTATTTATGGCTATGTCCGCACCGATTAAACACTTCTTGCAGTTTTCTGATTTAACGCTTGCCGAGTTCGAGTATGTGATGGAACGGGCGCGCATCATCAAACGCAAATTTAAACTTTACGAGCCCTATCATCCGCTGCTGGATCGTACGCTGGTGATGATTTTTGAGAAAAACTCTACGCGCACCCGTCTCTCTTTCGAAGCAGGCATGCATCAGCTTGGTGGCGCGGCAATCTACCTCAATACCAAAGATAGCCAACTCGGACGCGGTGAGCCAGTCGAAGATGCCGGCCAAGTCATTTCACGCATGTGCGACATCATCATGATCCGCACCTTTGAGCAAGAAATGATAGAACGTTTCGCCGCCAATTCGCGTGTGCCAGTGATTAACGGCCTGACCAATCAACATCACCCTTGCCAGGTATTTGCCGACGTATTTACCTACATAGAACATCGCGGCTCTATCGCGGGCAAAAAAGTCGCGTGGATCGGCGACGCAAACAACATGCTGTATTCATGGTTGCAGGCTGCAGATATATTTGGCTTTCACTTGCAAATCTCTACACCTAAAGGCTATGACATGGACATGTCCTTGGTCAGCGCAGATGCCAGTCATTACACCGTGTTTGACAACCCTTCAGATGCTTGCGCAGGCGTAGATATTATCAACACCGACGTCTGGACCAGCATGGGTTTTGAGGCAGAAAATCAAGCCCGTTTAAAAGCCTTCGAAGGCTGGATAGTCGACGAAGCTAAGATGGCAAGAGCCAACCCCGATGCCGTGTTCATGCATTGCCTGCCAGCGCATCGAGGCGAAGAAGTCTCGGCTGGCGTGATCGATGGTCCGCAATCGGTAGTCTGGGATGAAGCGGAAAATCGCCTGCACATACAAAAAGCCTTACTCGAATATCTGGTGGTCGGTTCTATACAGGAATAAGCCTTGAAATAAACTGCGCCATCCAAATAAAAAATAAATTTACATCTTCAGAAAGAACATCATGAGCGACGTTAGAAAAGTAGTTTTAGCCTATTCGGGCGGCCTGGATACTTCAGTTATCTTGAAATGGCTGCAAGACAATTACAAGTGCGAAATCATTACCTTCACGGCCGATCTGGGCCAAGGCGAAGAACTAGAACCGGCCCGTGCCAAAGCGCTGAAATTCGGCATCAAGCCTGAGAATATTTTCATCGACGACGTGCGTGAAGAATTCGTGCGTGACTTCGTCTTTCCTATGTTCCGCGCCAACACCGTGTATGAAGGTGAATATCTGCTCGGCACTTCGATTGCGCGCCCGCTAATCGCCAAACGCCTGATCGAGATTGCCAAAGCCACCGGTGCCGACACCATCTCGCACGGCGCGACCGGTAAAGGCAATGATCAGGTACGTTTTGAACTCGGTGCCTATGCGCTGATGCCTAACGTTAAAGTCATCGCACCTTGGCGTGAGTGGGATTTATTGTCACGCGAAAAACTGATGAAGTACGCAGAAGACGCCGGCATAGAAATCGACCAGAAGCACAAAAACGGCGGCGCGCCTTACTCGATGGATGCCAATCTGCTGCACATCAGCTTTGAAGGCCGCCACCTGGAAAATCCAAGCAACGAAGCCGAAGAAAGCATGTGGCGCTGGACGGTCAGCCCGGAACAAGCGCCAGATCAGGCGGAGTACCTCGATATCGAATACGAAAAAGGCGATATCGTTGCATTGAACGGCGTGCGCATGTCGCCAGCCACTGTGCTGACAGAACTGAATCGTCTCGGTGGCAAGCATGGCATCGGCCGTCTTGACCTGGTAGAGAATCGCTACGTCGGTATGAAATCACGCGGCTGCTATGAAACCCCGGGCGGCACCATCATGCTGCGTGCGCACCGAGCAATTGAATCGATTACTTTGGATCGTGAAGTCGCGCATTTAAAAGATGATCTGATGCCGCGTTATGCGTCGCTGATTTACAACGGCTACTGGTGGGCACCCGAACGCGTCGCTCTGCAAACCTTGATCGACCATACGCAACTGAGCGTCAATGGCTGGGTACGTTTGAAGCTATACAAAGGCAATGTCATCACGGTCTCGCGCGATTCCAAAACCGACTCGCTGTTCGACATGACCATCGCGACTTTTGACGAAGATGGCGGCGCTTACAATCAGGCCGATGCGGGCGGCTTCATCAAGTTAAATGCACTGCGCATGCGTATTGCGGCGAATGCTAAGGCTAAACGCGGTTAAGTTTTTATTTATTTCGTCATTCCCGCGCAAGCGTGAATCCAGTAGTGTATCAATCAACACTGGATCCCCGCGTACGCGAGGATGACGAACATATGTCGCGCCGCTTAGGCCTATCCAACACTGAACAAATCCTCTCTTCACACAACATGACCACACAATTCGACCAAGTCAGCGTCATCAAAAAAGCCAATATTTATTTCGATGGCAAATGCGTTTCACACACAGTTTTGCTTGCCGATGGCAGTAAAAAAACCATAGGCGTGATTTTCCCGTCCAGTCTGGTGTTTAATACCGCTGCCGCTGAAATCATGGAACTAAATGCAGGAAAATGTCGCATCCGCCTCAAAGGCGAAGAGGTGTGGACTACGTATCAAGGTGGGCAAGAATTTAATGTGCCAGCCAACTCCAGCTTTGATATTGAAACGCTGGAAACGCTAGACTACGTTTGCCATTTTGTGTAATTGATAGAAATAAGGCGCTTGAAATTGGCGCCTTGTCTTCCGTGCTTTCATCGATCAACACACTCTAGTGATCGTCACCAATAATCCACTCGGGTTTTTCGCGCTCAACAAAAGCCTTAAGCGCATCGATCACGTCCGGATCAAATTGCGTACCGCGTCTTTCTTCTATATAAGCAAAGACCTCAGGCAAAGCCCATGCTTCTTTGTATGGGCGCCGATGCAATAATGCATCGAAAACATCGAC
>JANYFV010000169.1 GCA_025359635.1 Undibacterium sp.
GATACAGGCAAATGGATTGGCACCTGAAGAACCGGCCAAACGGACGGTTGATGTCGAAGCATTTTGCTCGTGATCTGCGTGCAAGATCAAAATACGATCCAGCGCACGTACCAGCACTTCGTTGGTTTTGTATGGTGCGCATGGTGTAGAGAACATCATGTGCATGAAGTTCGCGCTATACGACAGATCATTGCGTGGATACACAAATGGCTGACCGATAGAATATTTGTAGGCCATCGCAACCAGTGTAGGCATCTTGGCGATCAGACGTATCGCCGATACTTCACGGTGATGCGGGTCATTGATATCCAGCGAATCATGGTAGAACGATGCCAGTGCACCGACTGTACCTACCAATACCGACATAGGATGCGCATCACGACGGAAACCGCGGAAGAAGAATTGCATCTGCTCGTGCACCATGGTGTGATTGGTGACGGTCGCAACAAATTCATTTTTTTGCGCTGCATTTGGCAATTCGCCATTCAGCAACAGATAGCAGGTTTCCAGGAAGTCGCCGCCATTGACTGCCAATTGTTCGATAGGATAACCGCGATACAGCAATTCACCCTTGTCGCCATCGATATAAGTAATGGAAGAATTACAGGCTGCCGTGGACATGAAACCTGGATCATAGGTGAACATGCCGGTAGAACCATACAACTTACGGATGTCGATGACATCAGGACCAATTGAGCCCTTGTAAATTGGCATTTCCAAGGCTGGTGAGCCATCGGAGAATGATAGGGTGGCTTTTGTTTCAGAATTTGTCATGGCTCTTCCTTCAGATAAGAGGTGAGTCGTTAATCAAAAAAACACAAAAAATCAGCTTAAAATCAGCTTTCTTCACGCCGTTTGCAGGCGCAGCAATAAAGCGTGGACATGAGGCAGATCGACTTCGGCTTCGGCTTGTTTCTTGGCCATAAGCAGATCCATTAATGTATTGTCCGGCAATTCCATCAGGCGACTGAAGGCATCCACTTCCTCATCTGTCAGGGATTCTTCATTGGCATCCAGAAAACGCGTCAAGATCAGATCGTTCTCCAGCAAACCGCGCCTTGCCCGCCACCGCAAACGCGCCCGCTTTACCGGGTCGTTTTGATGGGATATAGCTTGTGACTCAGACATAATTAATTCTCTTCCATACTGACTATTTCATGCGGCTCTCAGCTTGCCTGGAAAACCGCATGAAATAGCAGCGATGCCATGAGACATCGCTGACATGCAAACTAAACTGAAAACCTAGACTGCGAATCTAGATTACAGAATTAGACTGCGCGACGGACCATCAGTTCTTTAATCTTACCGATAGCGCGGGTAGGATTCAGACCTTTAGGACAGACGTCCACACAATTCATGATGGTGTGGCAACGGAACAAACGGTACGGATCTTCGAGATTATCAAGACGCTCACCAGTTGCCTGATCACGTGAATCAGCAATAAAGCGATAAGCCTGTAACAAACCCGCCGGGCCAACGAATTTATCCGGATTCCACCAGAACGATGGGCATGATGTTGAACAGCATGCGCACAGGATGCATTCATACAGACCATCCAGCTCCTCACGTTCAGCAGGAGACTGCAGACGTTCTTTTTCCGGAGGAATGGAATCATTCATCAGGTAAGGCTTGATGGAATTGTATTGCTTGAAGAATTGCGTCATATCCACGATCAGATCGCGAATGACTGGCAAGCCAGGCAAAGGACGCAAGACGATAGGCTCGCTCAATTCATTCAGGTTGGTAGTACAGGCCAGACCATTCTTGCCATTGATGTTCATCGCATCAGAACCGCACACGCCTTCACGGCATGAGCGACGCAGCGCCAAAGAATCATCGACGTCAGATTTGATGCGCTGCAAGGCATCCAGCAGCATCTTGTCAGTGTCTTGCAACTCTACGGTCAAGTCTTGCATGTAAGGCTTGGCATCCTTGTCCGGATCGTAGCGATAGATTTTAAATTTAAGTGTACGTGCCATATCGGTATCTCTTTAGAATGTACGTGGTTTCGGCTTGAAGGTGTCTACAGTCAGCGGCTTAGTCACGACCGGCTTGTAGTCAAGGCGATTGCCTTCGGAATACCACAAGGTATGCTTCATCCAGTTAACGTCGTCGCGCTCTTCATAATCACGGTGTGCATGCGCACCACGAGACTCTTTACGGGCGGCGGCGGATGTAATCGTTGCCTTGGCAGTTTCAATCAGGTTATCCAGTTCCAGCGCCTCTACGCGTGCTGTATTAAAGACCTTGGATTTATCTTTGAAAGAAACATGCTTGCGACGCTCATCAAGCTCCATGATTTTCTTG